>NZ_JAMSKY010000060.1:0-554 GCF_023806745.1 Lactiplantibacillus sp. B652
GTTAGATAAATGTCGTCGGCTCTGGAAAAATTGTGAGCGGCACCTTAATTCAAGTCGCCAAATGATTATTCTCGCTTTCTTGATATTACTCTTAAAAAGATTTTAAACAGATTCTAACTCATTAGACATGATTATCACCTCAAACACATATTAAAATAAAAGTACCTTTTTATCAAGTACAGAACTTATAAAGGTACTTGATAAACAGACAAAAGGTACTTGATAACCTTCTGTGATCCTTGGGAGAGTAAGGCTCAATAGGGGTCTAAAAGAGGTTTAAAAGAGGTTTATAAAAGAGGTATAAAAGAGGCACTACTGTACGAGACCAAAACCTAGAAACAAAAAACACAAAGGAGTGAGCTAAAAACAGGCTCACATTCAACTCCAGTCGCTACGCTCCTTGCGCCTTACTCTGTTCGTTGCCAGATAAGGTGTAACAAGCCACGTTTATTCGGGCGCTGACGCCCCGAACCCCGTCCAAGCTGAACCAGCTTGACCGCTTTTTCACTCGCCGTTAGGCAGGAAAGCAAAGTTTCTATAAAACTTTGGCTTTC
>NZ_JAMSKY010000061.1:0-551 GCF_023806745.1 Lactiplantibacillus sp. B652
CAACTGATTGAAGAAGTTCTCAATCAAATGGCGCTCACAATAAACGTGGTAATCACAGGTCCACTTGTCTTTGGTATTTTCCTTTGGCGGAATGGTATAGACGCCTGCTTTATCTTCAATATACTGGCGAAGTTTCGCGGTGCCATAGGCTTTATCCGCGATAATATTTGATTGAGAAATATCGAAGCCTTCCAGCAACTCACTGGCAACTTGGCTATCATGTACTTGACCACCTGTTAGGCGAAAACCCAAGGGATTCCCTAATCCGTCAACGAGTGCGTGAATCTTGGTCGTTCGGCCACCTCGACTTAATCCAATAGCTTGATTTTCGACCATACATTCGGCATTTTTTTTGCCCCAGTGGCCTTTTGATGCGCTCGAACGATCGTTGAATCTAAGCTCAAGTTTTCCATGTCGGGATCGTCAATCAATTCGAGAAAAACCTGTTCGAACAAGCCTGAACTTACCCAGGCTCGGAAGCGACTATACACCGTTTTCCAAGAGCCATAGCGTTCAGGTAGATCACGCCAAGGAGCCCCGCTGCGCATGAG
>NZ_JAMSKY010000062.1:0-533 GCF_023806745.1 Lactiplantibacillus sp. B652
TGGTAGCGTCAAGAATCTTGTGTAAATGAAATGCCTTCGTACATATAATATGTATCTAACTTAAATAAATGATGCTTCCAAGGTGTCCTGGAGTCCTTTGAACCCTCGGTGGATCCGCTTCAGAGACTTCTCGTTATAAACATTAAACTGAGAAACCAGGAAGCGATCCAGTGAATCTTCCGTTGGAAATTGTTCTTTGTGGTGGGTGGTGCGCTTGAGATGCTTATTAAAGTTCTCAATCAGGTTATTGGAGTATAGTGATTGCCGGATAGCTGGTGGAAAGTCCATGAAAGTGAGTAAATTCGGCATTTTAAGCAGATCTTTGATTAATTTGGGATAGGTCTGATGCCAGTTGTTGGCGAACTCATTCAGTTTCAGTTCGGCTGCTTCACGGTTGGCGGCCCGATGAACTTGTTTAAAGTCACTGATCACGGCCTTGCGGTCTTTTACGCGAACTTTGTTCATCAGATTCCGCCCAACATGAACCAGGCAACGTTGTCGTTTGGCTTTAGGGAAATGCCGATTCAAGCCTT
>NZ_JAMSKY010000063.1:0-507 GCF_023806745.1 Lactiplantibacillus sp. B652
TGTGAATTGCTTGTGGTAAGCCGTTAATATCAACCGCTAGGTGGCGTTTGATGCCGGATATGCGTTTACCACCGTCGTAGCCGCGATGCTCAGCAGTATCGGTATTTTTAACGCTTTGTGCGTCAATGATTATGAAAGATGTTCTAGCCGAGCGTGACTGTTTTTCCCGTAGGGTAAAGACAATTTTTTTAAACACTGATCTAAGATTGATAGTTCATCAATAATCTGTTCCTCAGACCATACGCGATAATAGTAATAGACCAATTGCCAGCGAGGAAAATCAACTGGTAACTCGCGCCATTGACAGCCAGTTCTTAAAACATAGACAACTGCACAGAACAACTCATAAAGATCATACTTTCGAGGCCTCGTTGAACGCCGTGCAGCTTCTAAGTCGGGACGAATGAGTTCAAATTGTTGGCGGGAAATATTGCTTGGGTAGTTCATGACTAATCACCTTTTTTGAACTATCATACCAAATATATTAGATTTTAAACAAGTTCTAAG
>NZ_JAMSKY010000064.1:0-497 GCF_023806745.1 Lactiplantibacillus sp. B652
AACGTTGTCGTTTGGCTTTAGGGAAATGCCGATTCAAGCCTTCATCCAAACCAACTAACCCATCGGCCACAAACAACAGCACATCTTTAACGCCCTGCTTGATCAAGGTTCCCAGCAATTCAGTCCAGATTCCAGTCGATTCCGTTGGCGCCACTTGGTAGTTCAGCACTTCTTTCGTCCCATCTGGACGAATGCCAATCGCAATATGAACGGCTTCTTTTTGAACGGTATCCCGCTTTAACGGCAAGTAAGTGGCATCTAAGAAGATGGCTGCATATTGTGAAGCCAGTCGACGTTGCTGGAAAGCTTGAACCTGTTCATTGACGGCTTTAGTCATGTTGGAAACCGTGGCTTGGGAGTAGTGAGCACCGTACATTTTTTCAATGAGTTCGGCAATTTCAGCAGTGGTAATTCCCTTGGTATACAACTGAATGACCGTTGTTTCTAAATTATCACTGTGCCGACCGTAGGCTGGCAAGGTATGATTTTCAAACCGG
>NZ_JAMSKY010000065.1:0-489 GCF_023806745.1 Lactiplantibacillus sp. B652
CAACAAGGCGCTCCAAAATATGGGCTTTGAATCCCGCTTCCCCAATGCTGAGATTAAAGATATCAACCCAATCGTAATGAACGGAATTTCAACCGAAACGGCCAATCATGATTTCTTTTCACAAGTTGGTGCTGGCTATCTAATGGGTAATGCTGAAGCTATGAGTAGCGGCGACTATGACTTCTAACATAGGCTTCTAGGCATAATTAAAATTAAAAAAAGGCTAATATCTACAGGAAATATTAAAGTAAAGCCCCCTGAGTTGTACTAGTCCCTGTCAAGTTGTCATTTGAAATAATATAAGTTTTGCTTTGCTTAAACGGCCTCATTCCAGTGTTCCGCTGGGGTGAGGTCGTTTCTTGCTGGTGAACGATCTAGTTGATTAAAATAGTTGATGCCTTCTTCGACCAAGGCCACTAATTCTTTATAGGTAACTGGTTTAGCGTGTCGATCAATCCAGCGCAATTTGAACTCGTTCCACCAACGTTC
>NZ_JAMSKY010000066.1:0-464 GCF_023806745.1 Lactiplantibacillus sp. B652
AGAACCTGTTTAAAATCTTCTTAGGAGTAATACCAGAAACGCTAAGATAACCATTTGACGACTTGAATTGAGTTTACGCTCACAGTTCTTCCAAAGTCGTCGACATTTATCCAACCAACTGAAGGAACGTTCAACGATCCAGCGTTGTGGCAGTACTTCGAATTTATGAAGCTCATTGCGTTTAGCCACCTGGACGGTGGCGTTTAAATTAGTGTAAACATCAGCGGCAAAATTCGATCCAGTGTAGCCACCATCGACAAGAACCGATTTAACTTGCTGTAAATGCCCAGAATTTAGAGCTAACATGGCACTGGCTCCATTACGGTCGGAAACATTGGCCGTGGTGATGTGAATTGCTTGTGGTAAGCCGTTAATATCAACCGCTAGGTGGCGTTTGATGCCGGATATGCGTTTACCACCGTCGTAGCCGCGATGCTCAGCAGTATCGGTATTTTTAACGCTTT
>NZ_JAMSKY010000067.1:0-449 GCF_023806745.1 Lactiplantibacillus sp. B652
CTAGCCACACCGGATAAATATGATCAGAAATACCAGCAATGGGCCTTATCTAATTTACCGATTTTCCCAGACAAATACAAGTTTGAAGTGTCAACTAGTAAAAGAGCGCAATTCAAGATCGTTAAAGACCTGTTAACGAAAGCCGATACCATTATTGTGGCCACCGATAGTGGTCGGGAAGGGTCAAATATCGCGTGGTCGATCATGAACCAAGCGCATATTGATGTTAAGTCGAAAAAGATTAAGCGCCTTTGGTTGAATAGCCTAGAAAAAGACGCGATTATTACCGGCTTTAAAAATCTTGGTGATTGGCACAAAGACTATTTGGCTTATAAGAACCTGTCTAATATCTTTTGAGCATCACAATCAAATAAGCTAAAACAACCATTTGGCGACTAGTACTAAGATGTCGTTCGCAATTTTTCCAAAGGCGCCGACATTTATCTAGC
>NZ_JAMSKY010000068.1:0-444 GCF_023806745.1 Lactiplantibacillus sp. B652
CACGAATGAACTCTAACATTTTTTGCAATTCAGGGCGATTTTGAACTGATTTTCCGGAAACTTTTTCCTGAAATATTTTCTCTACACCAGACTTTTTTAGAGCTTCAATCTGCCGAGTTAAATTCTGATTTTCAGACGACACCCTAGCATAACCAATTTTCATATATTTTCCTTCTTATCATATTAATTCTGACGTCAGTTTCTGGGAAACTACTCAACTAGTTGATCTGATTAAGATTTAAAAGTTACTGTGTCACACTCTAATGTCTCACACGTTTGATCTATTATACCACAGCTCAGGAAGGAGACATTAGGTACATCGTAACGTAACGGATTGGGGGATTCGAGATAACTTCTTAACTGGACGGGTTCAATATTGGTATAACCAGCATCATCAAAGTATTGGTAGTACCAAAATATTATCTAATCTCAGAAAAGACCCGG
>NZ_JAMSKY010000069.1:0-442 GCF_023806745.1 Lactiplantibacillus sp. B652
AGACGCCGTCCAGTTGACCAGCGGAGCGCTTCAAACGGGTCTGAATTTGTTTACTGGTGACATATTCTTCGGTCGTTGCCATGGAGACCTCCTATCGACTTAATCGAGTGCTTTTTGTAGTTCGGATTCAAAGGCTGGCTTTGGCCGCGCGCCCACGAGATGACTGACGACTTGGCCATCCTTCTTGATTAGGAAGGTTGGGATCCCTTGAACTTGGAATTGGCTCGCAATTTCTTTATCGTTGTCGACATTCAATGAGACAAAGTTGACCTTGTCTTTGTAGTTGGCATCTTCGGACAATGACTTCAAAATTGGGTCCATCATCCGACATGGCGGGCACCAGTCAGCGCGGAAATCAACGACGGCAATCCCAGTATCCGTTTCTTTGGCAAAATCTTGATCATGAATTTCTTTAATCATGTTAACCCCTCCAGATGTGCAT
>NZ_JAMSKY010000006.1:0-217183 GCF_023806745.1 Lactiplantibacillus sp. B652
TCAATCATAACCGACTAAATAAGTAGCCACATCTTGACCAGCATGGTCTTGAGTGGGTACTTATTTTTTTGTTGTAATCACAATAATCATTAGGTGGTTTATTAGTAAAAGCGGTATGCTTATCATTAATATGAAATATATAAATAAATGATTAAAGTGAAAAACCGAGTAAGGATTTGGGGTGATGGAAAATGCAAAAACGACGGTTACAACGTGCACGTTTGACTGAAAAAAGAACTTATAAAATGTACAAAAAAGGGCGTTTCTGGCTGGTGGCTGGTCTGAGCACCTTTACGTTAAGTACTGGAATTGTTCAGATGCGGGCGCATGCCGACGATACGGCGGGTAGTGCGACGGCACAGCAGGGGGCAACGGCGGCCAGTATCACGGCACAGTCAGTCACGCTCACTAGTCATAGCCAAGCGACTAGCGTTGACGAATCAAATACCGCAACTGATTCGGATGCGACCGAAGCGACGACGGCACAGTCGACGAGTCACACTGATTCATCCACGGCCGCAACCGAGACCGCGACAACTGATTCAGATAAAGCGACGGCTGATCACAGCACAAGCGAGACCACGGTAACGACTGATACCACCTCAAAAGCGAAGACATCTGATACTGCAACGACTAGTGCCACGTCAACCGATGCCACCAAAACTGATACGACGGCCACACAAACAGCTGCTAAGACTGCGACTGACCAAGATAGCACGTCAAAGCAGACCAGCACAACCAATCAAGGCGATACCACTACTAAAACGGACGCAGCTGGTCAATCGACGGCAAGTAGCCAGACCACTGACGACCAAACGCCCACTGAGAATGCAGCGTCAACCACAACTACCCAGTCAACTGCAACCGATTCCACCAGTTTAGCGGAAACTGCGACTGAAGCCTTGGCTACCAGTGACGTCAAAACGGCTACCGACCAAACGATGCAAACCGCTGCCAAAAATACCATCGCGGCAGTTTTGTCACAGCAATCAGGCTTAATGCGTGCTCGCAGCGCGGCCGTCACCGTGGCGACACTCAATGATGCGACCAAAGCCTATGATGGCAAAACGACGACACCTAATCAGTACACCGTCACGTTGGCGGATGGCACTAAGGCGCCCGCTGATTGGGCAGCGACGAGTACGGCGAACGTTTATACGGTCACTGACCTAACAGACATCGACACCACCTCGTTTAGCGCTGGCGTTGGAACTTACGCAATTGCGTTCTCAACGACCGGGTTGGATAAACTCGCACAGGCGAACAGTAGCGCCGATATTACGGCCGCTAACGTGGTCACTGGGACGTTGACGATCACGCAGGCGCCAGTTCCGAGTTCGACGATTACGATTGGCTCGACCAGCATTGACTATGGGGATGCCAAACCAAGCACTTATACGATTACGGTTCCGAGTCAGTACAACGTTCCAAGCGATTGGACGTTAACGAGTACGGCGACGGATGGGACCACTAACACTTACAGCATTGCGAGCGCCAGTGGTGATATCACGGTTCCGACCGCAACGGCTTCTGGAACTTATCAATTAGTCCTCTCAGACCAAGGCATGACGGCGTTGCAACAGGCTAATCCGAATGAGGCCATTACTGCAGATACCGTCGTGACGGGGACTTTAACGATTGCGAGTCACGATATTATCACCATGGGCGCTTCGACGGTGACGGTCAATAAGACGACCAGCACCGTACAAGTCACGGTTAATAGTCGTTCAGTGGTTGTTCCGAGTGATTGGAAGGTGTATTACGACGATTCGGAAACTGATTCAATCGTGTATAGTGTTCCAGTTGCGGATACCACCTATTCGACTGCGGTTAATACGGCCGTTATTGGTCAATATACGATTACACTGACGGATGCGGCGTTGGCTGATTTAACCAGTTTGAATACTGGTATGACGTTTGACCGTGATAACGTTGGTGACGGTGTTGTATTGGTTAAGGCCAGCTCGACAGTTAACCTGTCTCCGAATAACTTTGGCGCTCAGGCTAGTTACGAAAGCCCAGTAACGGTCCTGACCATCTCACATGCGCGAACTAAAGGCATCGATTTGTCATATGGTCAAGGGTTGTACTTGGTATTGCCATTACTCAATATGGCTCAAGTGGCCGCCAGCGGTCAATTAACTGTGGATAATTTGACGGAATATGTGATCGTACCCGCGGGGTTTAAAGTGGCAAGTACGGCTAGTGATGGCAAACTGCAAGTGGCAACTGACCCAGTCGCTACTTTGACTGCCGCTATTGAAACGATGTTAACGACGCATGATGTGACTTATCAGGGTTTAACGGTTACGCAATTGACTGATTACAAGGGACGGCAAACTTTTCAGGTACATTTTGATCAAACGGTGGTATACAACGGTAATGCGTTTGAGTCATTGATTTATACATTATTGCCAACGATTGCGGTACAAAGTAGTGGTGTCACGAGTGGCCTGATTGGTAACCAAGTCTCAAGCCCTGATTCGGCAGTTGTGTATGTGACTGATGATCCTGATAAAAATGAGGGGAGCTACTCGCTCAACTTGCAGAGTTATACCAATATCGACAGTGTTGCCGATGCGTTGGGAATCGCGGATGCCGTAACGATTAGTAGTGGCTTTACTAACTATTTATACAGCTACAAACTGTCAGCAAAGTCAATTACAGATACTTACCAATTAGTCAGCACGGACGGGACGGATTTAGGGCAGGTCACCTATACCGGTGATAGTGGTGCGACGTACGTACCACTAGCCAAATTGCCCACCACGATTGATAAAGACGGCGTGACCTATTATCTGAATGTGAGTGCGGTAGCGGCAACACAAACGTATGATGGTGATGATCCGAGCACTTACACCGTCACTTACCAACGCTACGTCACGACCACCAGCACGGACACGACGGCCGCAATTACGATGGCACCGGCGACTAAAGTGTATGACAACGATGCGACGACTGACCCAAGCAGTTACACGGTTTACTTGCCGACGGAATACACGGCCCCAAGTACTTGGTCCGTTGATAGTACGGCAACGGCTGTGACTGGTACGACGGCCTACACGGTGCCAGTGACTGATGTGGATGTGACGGCGCTTGAGCAAAATGTTGGTGCTTACGCCGTGACCTTGAATGCGACGGGGATGGCGGCATTGGCTGCGGCTAATCCGGGCTTGTTGATTGCAAACAAGGTCAATGCTGGCGGCACGTATACGATTACCAAACGGCCAGCGACCATCACGCTACCAGACACGGTTCTGTGGGCCAATGGACAAGAACAAAATATCACGCCAGCCGTCAGCAACGTCGTCACGGGCCAAACCTTGGGCTACACATTAACGGCTGGCTTGACGGAACCCGGAACTGAAACGGTGACGGCCACGTTAACGAGTGCGGCGGTCAATGATAACTACGACATTACGATCGTTCCTGGCAAGCTAATGGTCGGCGATATCACGGTTGTGTATCAGTATCAAGATTATGATGCGGCTAGCGGGACCTATCACTTAGCGACCACGGCAACTGGGACGGTCACGCATGGCACGGACCGCACGGCTGCTGACTATTTGACCTATTCGACAACTGGCGCCGCCAAGACTGGCTACACGCTCGTTTCTGATGATACTGGCTACGCCCCGAATGGCACGTTGAGCGATGTAGGCGGCCAAGTCGTTTACATTTATCAGCAGAACAAGGAAACGGCGACGGTCACCTTCATGGATACAACCACTAACCAACCACTCGGGACGACCGTGCAATTGACCGGTGGCTACGGGTCGACGGCGACCTATTCACCCGCAGACCAAATTGCGGCCTACGTCAAAGCCGGTTACGTGCTCGTTTCAAACGGCGTACCGACGACCGGTATCACGTTTGGCGCTACTGGAAATGATTATGTCATTGAACTAGCACATGGCACTCAGACGGTCACGGTCGATCAGCCGGGTAGTGTCGACCCTGATACGTTGCGGCAGACCAGTCAGCGGACGATTCATTACGTGTACGCTGATCAGACTAAAGCAGCGGATGACCAAGTCCAAACGGTCGCTTATACACGCGCGGCCACGGTCGATACCGTTGACCAGACCGTGTTATCGTATGGCAATTGGACGACGGCGGATGCGACCTATGCTGCCGTAACGTCACCGACGCTCGTCGGGTATACGCCCGATATCGCAACGGTGGCTGCAGCAACGGCCACCAAAGTCGGCGAAGCGTTGGCGACAACGGTGACATATGCGGCTAATCCCGAAAGCATCACCGTGCAGTTTGTTGACGAAACGGCCGGCAACACGGTCTTAAAGAGCGTCCCACTGAATGGTTATTACGGCGATGTGGCTGACTATAACGCTACAGCCGATATTGCTCAGTACACGCAACTCGGCTACATTTTGACCGCCTCGGATTTGCCAGACCAGCTCGTTTACACTGAGGGCCAACCGGTTTATACCATTAAGCTTGCGCATCAGCGGGTGACGGTGAGTGTCGACCATCCCGGAACCCCTGGCAGTGCGATTGACCCGACCAATCCAGATGGACCTAAGTATCCCGCTGGCACGGCGCAAACTGATTTACAAAAGACAGTCACGCGGACGATCGATTATCAATATGCTGATGGGACGCAGGCGGCAACGCCCGTCCAACAGTCGGTCACCTTTGACCGTACGGCGACCTTTGACATGGTGACTGGCGATCAGTTGACCTATAGCGATTGGACCGTGGCAACTGGCCAAAGTGCCGGCGTTGCAGCAGTGACATCACCAACGATTACTGGTTATCAGGCTAGTTCTGACGAAGTGGCGGCAACGACGCTGACTAGCCAGAACCAACCGCAAACCATCGTGATTACGTATGCCCCACAAGCGATGACAGCAACGGTGACGTTTATCGATGCCACTGGTGGGCAGACGCTGACGACGACTCCCGTGACCGGTGACTATGGCACGACGAGCACTTATTCACCAGCTACACAGATTACGGCTTACGAGCAACAGGGCTATCAATTAGTGGACAATGACGTCCCAACGACCGGTATCCAATTCGACCAAGTGGGCACACCACGTAACTATACGGTCAAACTAACGCACCATTTGACGACGGTAACGCCGAGTGAACCCGGAACGCCGGGACAGCCCATCGATGGCGATAATCCCGATGGCCCCAAATATCCAGCTGGTACTGGTAGCGCGGACTTGACGATGAGCAAACAGCGCACGATCACGTACGTTTACACGGATGGAAGTACCGCTGCACCCACGGTCACGCAAACCGTCGCCTTTTATCGCAATGCAACGGTTGACCAAGTCAGCCAACAAGTGGCTTACAGCGATTGGCTGACAGCTGATGCCGCCACGACTGGGTCGTACGCCGCGATGACGTCGCCAACGATTGTCGGGTACACCCCAGATACCACGCGCGTCACTAGTGTCGATGTCGGCGCGACAGCTGCAGATACGCAAGCGGTCGTGACGTATCAGGCAAAGACGGAAACCACGACAGTTACCTATATCGACGCGACGACCAATCAACAGTTAGGCGCGACAATCACGTTAACGGGCGCGTTTGGGACGCCACTCGGCTATCAAACGACTGCCCAGATTGCAGCGTACGTTCAAGCTGGGTATGTCTTGATGGGCAGCGATTATCCAGCGGACGCGACCTTCGACCAAGACGACGCGGTCCAAGCGTACACCGTTTACTTGGCACACAATAAGATGGTGATTACGGCGCCTACTCAGCTGACGAAGGTCGTGACCCAAACGATTCATTATCAAGACCGAGCTGGTAAAGCGTTATTAGCCGATACGGTACGAACGCTGACCTTCACCCGTTCTGGGGTCAGTGATGCAGTCACTGGTGTCAACACGTATAGTGAATGGACACCGACGACCATGGCGTTCACGGCATTAGCGGCACCAACGCTTGCGGGCTACCACGCGGTAACGGCCGGGGCCCAAGCTGTCACGATTACGGCGGCGAGTGGTGATGACGTTCAAACGGTGACATATGCAGCGAATGAACCAGTCAAGCCGACTGAGCCGACAAAGCCAGTCAAACCAACTGAGCCAACGAAGCCAGGTCAACCGACTAAGCCGGAGAAGCCAGCCGAACCAGTAAAGCCAACTGAACCAGCGAAACCAGTCAAACCGATGAAGCCAACGGAAACAACCAAGCCGGTCAAGCCAACCAAGCCGGGTCAATCAACGACCACGGTTAAGACGGATGACCACGTTCAACCCGGTAAGACTGGTCAAACGACCCCAGCACCGCAACCGGCAACGGGAACGTCAACTGGTCAAGTTGCTCAAGTAACGACGACTAAACAAGCACGCTCGTGGCAGGCAGCGCAGACCAAGCAATCTAATGCACGACTTAAGCCCGCGACGGCCGCTATCAAGTCGGGTGTAAAAGCGACATCGGCACCGACTCGTCAGCGTCAATCCAACGCAGCCGGTCAGCTACCACAGACCAGTGATAACCGGCAGTCTGGGTTAATGGCAACGACGCTCGGGTTGACGTTAGCGACATTCCTGTTGGGTTTTGGTGGCGTGAAGCGGAAACGGCATCATGAATAAGCCCTGAATTTCAACAGTTTTTAAATAAGATTAGAACGCCTCACAAGCTCAGGATGGGTACTAGTTACCATTCCTGATGATTGTGAGGCGTTTTTGTGTATTTGCATGATAGAGGGCGAATTGAGTCGCGACGTTGGACCGGAATAGGATGGGACGCCGTTTTCGAGGTGCTCGAGTTTAACGCTGGTTTTTCGCAGTTGTCAGTCTGCGGTAGCCTGCCAGATAGGTGGCGTCGATTAAACGTTCGAACTATGCTTAAAGGCTATCAATTATCATTTGATATAAGTATTTTACATGATAGCTACTCGCCCGTATACTAGACGTATCTTATGAAGGAGGGACGACTTATCGAACCTAAATATTTAGATAAGGCGCAGCTCGCGGCAATTCAACCAGTAATTGATGAGAATCAGCGGCGCGTTCACCAATTGAATCATACGGCTAAGACATTACCGGAGATTCGCCAAATCTTGTCCGAAATCACTGGTCAAGATATTGACGACTCCGTGGAAGTGCGGTTGCCATTGTGGACGGATTACGGGCGTAACTTGCGACTCGGTAAACGCGTCTACATCAACGATAATGTTCAGATTACCGATTTGGGCGGCATTAGCTTGGCAGACGACGTGTTGATTGGCCCCGGTGCGATGTTGTTATCCGTGAACCATCCCTTGGATCCGGCTAAACGGCGGGCCGTCGTGGTTGAGCCGATTAAAGTAGAACGCAATGCGTGGATCGGTGCGGGTGCTAAAATCCTGGCGGGTGTCACGATCGGTGAAAATGCGGTCGTCGGCGCTGGTGCAGTTGTTACTAAGTCAGTGCCGGCCAATACCGTGGTTGCGGGCGTTCCCGCCAAAGTCATTAAAACAATCGAAGGGTAATTTTAGGAGGACGATTAAATTATGAGTATTGAAAATAAAGTTGTCGTGATTACGGGTGCATCGAGTGGGATTGGCGCTGCCACTGCAAAATTACTCGCGTCGAAGGGGGCTAAAGTTGTGTTGGGTGCTCGCCGTGAAGATCGGTTACAGAAATTAAGTCAAACGATTGGCGACAATGCCGTCTATCAAGTGACGGACGTGACTGACCGAGCACAAGTCAAAGCACTGATCGACCTAGCCGTCAGCAAATTTGGCCGCGTGGATGTCTTATACAATAACGCTGGCACGATGCCCCAGGGTAATTTGAGTGACCGTGAATATGACAAATGGCAGATGATGCTAAACGTAAATATCATGGGCGTTTTGAACGGTATCGGCGAAGTCTTACCCATCATGCAAAAGCAACAAGATGGTCTGATTATTGCGACCGATTCAGTGGCCGGCCACGTCGTTTACCCAGCATCTGCCGTTTATAATGGAACGAAGTATGCGGTCCGGGCAATCATGGAAGGCTTACGTCAGGAAGAAAAGAACCACGGGATTCGGTCAACAATCGTTTCACCAGGTGCGGTTCGGACTGAACTGGTCAACACGATTGGCAACACCCAGATTCAGGCTGGAATTAGCGAATTAATGAATGCGGATGACAGTAAAGGATTAGCGTTGAATCCGGAAGACATTGCAAACGCCGTGTTATTTGCGATTGACCAACCTAAGCACGTTGCGATTAGTGAAGTGTTGGTACGGCCGGCACAACAGGAAGTTTAATTTTAAATCAAAAAATGATGCGCTAGTAAAAAGCGTGTCCTAACTATTGATTGATGATAGTCAGGACACGTTTTTTTGAGCAAGCAAGTGAAGTCCATACAATTAGTTGTGATGCTGGTCGCCAGATGTTATTCGAGTGACGGAACAATCAAAAACGGCCCCTAATTCCACAATCCAAGCAGAATCAGGGGTCGTACGTAACTCAATAATTGCTAAAATTTCCATCAATCCTAAGCGTCCCACACGCGTCCGTATTTACCCCCGCACCAACAAATAAATAAAGTACGGTGCGCCAATCAGCGCGACTAGCACGCCAGCGGGGAGTTCCGTCGTCGTGGTGATCAGTTTACCGAGCGTGTCAGCCGCCAATAATAGTGCGCTCCCTAATAAGCCGGCCAGTGGCAACTGGTAACGCTGCCGGGGACCGACGATGCGGCGCGCTAGGTTAGGCGTGATGAGACCGATGAAGCTGATACCGCCACTGATGGCGACGCTCACACCTGCCAGCATCGCAGCGACGCTGATTAAGCCGAGCTGGCGATGTTTTAAGTTGATGCCTAGGGTTTGTGCAGTGGTGGAACCTAACGTGAAGGCGTCCAGGACGGGCAGTTGGGCGAATAGAATCAGGCTGCCGCCAATCAACCACGGTAATGCCCAGCCAATGTAGGACCAAGCCGTTCCCCAGAGGCTACCGGCCAGCCAGTTCATCACAAATTGATAGTTATCAGGTGATAATTCGAGTGTCATTAGAACCATCAAGGCTGAAAAACATCCTGATAAGGCGACGCCGACCAGTAACAGGCGTTTGGATGATAGGCCGCGTTGGGGCTGGTTTGCAAGTAGAAAAATCAGGCCGGTGCTGCCCCATGCGCCGAGTAATGCCACGATGGGCAGGCTAAAAGTTAGTGCCGGGTTAGTGCCCGCGCTAATAATCAACAGCATAACCGCCAGTCCCGCACCGTTATTGATGCCTAATAGGCTCGGATCGGCCATTGGATTATTCGTCAGTGTCTGGAGCACGTTGCCGGCTAATGCCAAGGCCCAGCCGACGATGATGGCGAGGACGATTCGTGGAAGCCGAAAGTTCAGTAATACGAGTGTATCAGTCGCGGAACCTTGCCCACTCAGTAATTTGACGAGCGCGGACCAACCAATCGCCATACTTCCGGTACTCAGGTTGAGAACCGCTAAGCAGCCGATGATGACGACTAATGCCAGCGTCCAAGTGATTAAACGTTGTCTTTGGCTCATGCGGTCGTCGACTCCTTTCGTGCCAAGTAGATAAAGCACGGCACCCCAATCAGTGAAATGATGATTCCGAATGGCGTTTCGTGGGGTGGGTTGACGAGGCGTGCAATCAAATCAGCGCCAACCGTCAAAGTTGCACCCAAGATCAGGGTCAGTGGCATACTGTAACGATAACTGGCCCCGACTAACCAGCGCGACATGTGCGGAATCATTAGGCCGACGAAACTGATCGTGCCGACTAACGCGACGGAAATACCTGAAAGAATCACGGCACAGACGAGTGCGAGTCCACGTAATAAGGGCAAGCTTTTGCCCAAACTTTGCGCGTTATCGTCAGTCAGGTAGGCGAGGTTTAACTGGGGTGCTAATAGTAAGGTCAGTAGGAGTCCGACTACTAGTCCGGGTCCTAATAAGTTCAGCTGAGACCAGCTAACGGCGCCGAGACCCCCAAAATACCAGAAGGCCAAGTCTTGTTTGAGCTGCAAGACAAGGGCTAGGCCTTCACTAATGGCCGTCAGCAGGCTACTGATGGCGATACCGGCCAAGACGAGAATTGTTGGGTCGAGTTGCACGTGGCGGGCGGTACTGATCATAAAAATCAGACCGGCGCTCACTGCGGCACCGACCACGGCCCATCCAGTCGTTTGTAAGGTCGAGAGGTGCGGCCAAAATGCGAGACAGAGCGTCAGCATCAAGCCGGCGCCGGCGTTAATGCCCAGCAGACCGGAGTCCGCTAACGGATTACGCGTCACTGCCTGCATCAGCGCACCACTGCCAGCGAGGGCCGCACCAATCAACGCCGCCCCCAGTACGCGCGGCACCCGAATATGGCGGATGATTTGCTGATTGAGGGTCGTAGTCTTAGAAGCCGTCAACGCTTGCCAAACGGTTGCGGTTCGTACTTGGTCCGCGCCGAATCTGAGACTTAATAACATGACAATTAACAGGACGCCAACGCTGAGCCCAAGAACGAGCCAAGTTTTAGTCGTCGTTTTCATGAATGGACCGCCCCTTGACAACCGTTGTAGGTCAGGATTAATGGCGTCCCTTGGTAATCGACTAGGGTCGCGTCGATATTAAAAATCGTTTTTAGATTAGCAGCCGTCATAACGCTCGCAACCGGGCCGTGCGCTAAGACGTGACCGTCCTTGAGCGCAATCAGTTGGTCTGAGAAGCGGGCGGCGTGATTTAAGTCGTGCAAGGCCATAATAATCGTCCGGTGGGCCTGCTGATTGAGCTGTTGAACGAGCTGCATGACTTCCAATTGATGGGTCAGGTCTAGGTAGGTCGTCGGTTCATCCAAGATAATCGTCTCGGTATCTTGAGCGACTGCCATGGCAATCCAAGCACGCTGGCGCTGCCCACCAGATAAAGTGCTGAGTGGCCGATCGCGGAGGTCCTGCAGACTAGCTTGTGTCAACGCCCACTCAATCTTCTCGTGGTCCGTGGCACTGAGACTGCTCAATGGGTGCCGATAAGGTAAGCGGCCAAAGGTGACGAGTTCGTCGACGGTTAAGTCGTTGGCCGATTGGTTCGTTTGCGGCAGGACCGCAATCTTTTTGGCAAAGGCCTTACTCTTGATATGTTGGATGTTCTGATGGTCGAGTAAGATAACGCCAGTGGTTGGTTTCAACAGGTGGGCAATTGACCGGATCAGTGTCGACTTGCCACTACCATTGGGGCCAATCAAGGTGGTGATTTGGCCCTGTGGAATGGTCAGTGAGAGTTGGTCGACGATGACTTTGGTGCCATAACCAAGGCAGACATTTTGTGCTTCAATCGTATTCACAGATAGACTTCCTTTCGAAAAATTGCGTACTAGTGCAGGGATACTATGTAAAAAAGTGTAAGCGTTCACTTAATTGGACTTTGTTTAGTTGTACACAATCTAGTTTTATTAAATCTTAATTGAACTATTAATAGACAATGCCGGTTTAACGTGGTTTTATTCATCTTTTATATCGATGAATAGTTACATTTTAAATGTTTTTGTTGACAATTGATAGTGTTTTCACTAATAATTTGAGTAATGACGGAAAGGTGGCAATGAGATTGGTAAAACGGTGGCAGGGAATCAAGTTAGGGTTAGTCGTGGGGCTCGCGTGCAGCCTATTATTAGGCGCTTGTGGGACTACGAAGCAGACCAGTTCGACGACGGTGACGCGCACAGATTACTTAAAACATAAGGTCAAAGTACCGAAGCATCCCAAACGCGTGATTGGGAGTTACTTAGAAGATGATTTAGTCGCCCTCGGCATCAAGCCGGTCGTGCAGTGGTCGGTCAAAAACGGGAGTGGCACGCAGGAATATTTGAAGAAATCGTTAAAGGGCGTTCCGTTGATTGATTATTCCTTACCCTATGAAGCGGTGACGAAAGCCAAGCCGGATTTAATTCTGATGGGTACGAGTAGCGCGGTCGCGAATGGCAAGTACGCCCAATACAGCAAAATCGCGCCGACCTACGTCGTGAAGAATGGGACTAATGTAACTTGGCGCCAGACTTTCTTAGACGTGGCCAAGGCGGTCAATCGACAGGCCAAGGCCAAAAAGGTGCTCGCCAAGTACGATCAGAAGGTTGCGACCACTCGTAAGGCGTTGAAGAAATCAGGCCAACATAAAGTCGCCGTCCTGTGGGTGACCAATAATACGGCTTACATGGTCAATGACAGTTCTGCCAGCGGCGCACTATTGTACGGTGATTTGAAGCTCGGTGAGCCTAGCTTGGTCAAACAAGTTTCTAAATCCGCGACTGCGGACTGGTCGGCAGTTTCATTGGAGAAGCTCGCTAAGTTGGATGCGGACGACATTTTCTTAGTCAACAGCCAGAAGGGGGCCGCCCTGTTTAAGGACCCACTGTGGAAAAATATCAAAGCCGTTAAGAACAAGCATCTGTACCAGTACGGCGATAGCAGCAGTTGGCAGTATTCTGGCCCAATTGCCTATTCACAAATGATTGATATGGTGAAGAAGGACTTGTTGAAGTAGTGGTTAGGTCGTTATTCTAGAGGATTCGGGTTCGGAAAATGAGATTTGGCTGGGCGAACGTACCCATGCCAAGCACGTTATGTCCTGTTTGAGAACGCGAATTCAACCGGCTTTGCCCACTCAAGATCGACTGATAAGCATCGTTAATGATGCTTATCAGTCGATTTTTTTGGAAGTTTCATGCTTCAGTTTGTCCCCACCTGATAAAAATAGTTTGTCATGTTAGCTTTCATTATTTGTGCTTTTTAGTCGGATAACAGGTCAACAGACGAGTGATTTTCAAAGGGAGAATAATGACTCGCGTGTAATAATAACGATGTAGATAGTTGACGGATGATTTGTTAATATGACGGTATTACGCAGATTTGTGAGGCATTAGTTTTTGAGGGGGTCAAGATTGAAAAAAAGTCTATTTACGATATCAAAACCAAATTAATGGTTTTATAGATGTCAATAAATTTATGTTGATATTTGACTTTGTCTTATTGTTTGTCGTGAAGGGCGGTATTGATTGTTTTAACAAGCGACCATATGATTGGGTTAACTATTTAACGCAATTGATCCGCTACTCCATAGGTACATTTGGCTTTTTTAGTATTATTCTAGTGATTGAATGTGTCCGGAGTAGGTCCAAATAGCGGGGATGTAGACGAAATGTGCTTAAACAGCAGGTGATAACCAGAAATATTCTCAATGGCGATTTGGGTACTCACAAAAAGGAGGGGGCTTAAGGCGAGGATGTGTGCCTTGCTTGCAGTTCAGAAACTGGTCGGCTCTATGTTCAAGGTAAGGTTGATGTTGAACCAATTTTGGGTAAGTTGAAGGCGTCTTTTCGGAGTTAATCGTTTCTGGGTGCGTGGCTTCGAGCGAGCCATCGGAGAAGTCGAAATCGTCGCCATGGTATTCAACATCATGAAACTGGTCGTACGGGGCCAGCTAAAAATACAGACGTCAGCAAATAGGACGAGCAACCGAATTTTGGTTGCTCGTCCTATTTGCTTGTGTAGCCGCTGACTTATGACACAGCGTTTTGCCAAATAGTGGTTACAAGCATCGACTTAATGGACAAAGATGGAAAACTAAATCATCGTGGCAGGTGCGGCTACGTCTGTTGTTAACATGTCTCAACCTGATTAGCCCAATACGTGATAATAGGCAGGAACTAATAAGTCATCAATTAGAAATTTTAGCGTTGCATCTGTGATTGGTTCGTTGGTAAAAGCCCGATAACGAAGCCAATCGAAAGGCAATAATTTTAATTCATTTGGAAGTGTCCCCGCTTTTAGCTCACCGCGCTTTTGGGCCCGCTGACAGACACGATCGATGGCGTGCGCGTCGATGGCCTTAACGGATTCAAGTAGCGCCTGAACTTCAGGATTACTTGGCTGGTCAACGTGTTGAAACCAAGTGATGACTGCCGCCTGATTGAATGTGTCGATGCTAACGATGTATCGTTTAAGAACTTGTGATAAGTCTTCGGTAAGTGTTGTTCCAGTTAATTCGAGTTCATCCAATCGACCATGATTTTCAGTAACGATTTGATCTTGAATGGCAGCGATAGCTAACTCCAGTGGTGAATGCCAGCGTCGATAGAGTACAGGTTTACTAGTACCCGCACGTTCAGCGATAGTAGCAAAACTAAGTTGTTCGATGCCATCTTTGCTTAAAATTTCGCGCGTAGCTTGAAAAATAGCTTTTTCCAATTCGGCCCCGCGACGACGCGTTTCTGTCATAAACTTACTCCTTTCGTCAATAAGAAACTAAAAGTTTCTTATTGACTTTTTCTTTATACAGCGTATTATACCAGTTATGAAAATAAGATACTTCAAGTTTCTTAATTAGGAGGAAATATGAAAACTAAAATTTCGAAGTCAACAATGACGATCGCATGGGTCGTTGTGTTCGGTGCAATGGCACCATTATTGGATTCGACGATGATTAACATCGCAATCAATGATTTAGTGAACAGCTTTGATACTAATGTGACCACCGTGCAGTGGGCGGTCACTGGCTACTTATTGGCAACCGGAGTCGCAGTACCATTTTCTAGCTGGCTGTTAGATAAATTTGATGGGAAGGCCGTTTTTATGGCTGGTGAGGTCTTATTTGGCCTGGGATCGATTTTTGCCGCGCTGGCGCCAAGTATTCAATTGTTAATTCTGGCGCGTCTCATACAAGGCTTTGCCGGCGGACTGATTATGCCGTTATTGACAACGTTACTTGTGCAGACAGCAGGTGCAGCGGTTATGGGCCAAATGATGGCAACAGTTGGCTTACCGATGATTCTTGGACCACTGGTTGGGCCAGTCATTGGTGGCATTATCATTAAAGTGACTTCGTGGCATTGGATTTTTTGGATTAATGTTCCAATTGTCATCCTTTCGTTGGTCTTAATCGTCTGGAAAATGCCGCACTACCCAGCTCAAAATCGTCAAGCAAAAATGGACTTCATCGGTATTCTATTGTTGATCGTCGCGTCTAGTGCAATCATCTATAGTTTGGTGAATATTGCGCACACGACTAGCTTCGACAACCAAACGAGCCTTGAAATGCTTGCACTTGGGATAGCTGCTTTGATTGGCTATGTTGGTTGGGCGGCATGGAAAAAGGGACGAGCGGTTGTTCCGCTGCAACTGTTTGCTTTTAAGTCATTTATTGGCTCTGGGCTAGGATTATTTGTTGCCGGCACTGTTTTGAATGGTGCGATGTTACTCTTGCCACTTTATTTTCAAAATGTGCGTGGTATGAGTGTGGTGATGGCTGCTTTGGCACTGGTTCCCCAAGGGTTAGGGATGTTAGTATCTCGGACGCTGACCGGTAAGTTGACTGATCAAATTGGGGCGAAGTACGTGGTGTTAGTTAGTGTCATTATTACTTGTATTGGGACATTGCCGTTTTATTGGTTTGGACAACATACCGCTTACTGGATCATGGGAGTCGTGTTGTTTATTCGTGGCATTGGCGCTGGTGGAATTTTGATGCCGTTAATGGCGGATGCGTACACGGGCATGCAGCCAAAGCAAGTACCCGCAGCGACGATTGGGACTCGTATTATCCAGAATATCGGTAGCGCGTTTGGCTCGGCCTTGATTACAACGATCGTAACGCAGTATTTAACGCATCAAGTCGCTATATTCAAGCAGCATCTGAATTCCGGTGCCTACCACGTGAATGCGACTCACCTACAAGCATTTACGGCTACCCATTTAGCGGCGATTCGGTTGGCTGGCTATCAACAGGGCTTCCTCGTGATTGCCGTCGCAGCGCTAGTCATTATTTTACCGACGCTACTGTTAACGAACAAACTAAGGACAGAAAAATAGCCGGCCACTCACAAATTTAAAATTCACGCTTGACTTATAGCTGACTCTAACGACTATATTAGTCTCGTTGGCAGATGCTTTAATATAATTCATCGAAAGGGAGACGAAATTTATGAAAACAATTCAAATTGGCGCGAGTCAGCTCAAAGCGTCCGCAGTTGCGTTAGGAATCATGCGGATGGTGCGGTTGGACCCCAGCGCAGCGGCCAATGTCTTGGCGCAAGTTCATGACCGGGGCATTAACTATATTGATTCCGCGGATATTTATGGTAATGGTGATTCGGAGCGAATCTTCGGACAGGCGTTAAAGCAATCAGGCTTGAAGCGAGAAGACTTCTTCATTCAATCCAAGGGTGGCATTGTCCTGGACCCGAAGAAGAGCGCCGGCGAATTAGTCTTTGGGCAACGGTATGATTTTTCAAAACAACATTTGATTGCGACGATCGATAAAATCTTGCAACGGATGCAACTGGACTACCTCGATGCATTTCTATTGCACCGGCCAGACCCATTGATGGATCCCGCTGAAGTAGCCGCAGCGTTTGATGAATTGCAAGCTTCCGGTAAAGTACGTCACTTTGGGGTTTCCAACTTTAATCCCATGCAAGTCGAGATGTTACAGGCTGCGGTGAGTCAGAAGTTAATGATTAACCAACTACAATTTGGCGTAATGCACACGGGTCCCATCCAGTTTGGGCTGCATACCAATATGCAAGATGCGGCTAGCCTCAATCATGATGGGGAAATCATTGAATATTCGCGGCTGCATCACATGACGATTCAAGCTTGGTCGCCATATCAATACGGGATGTTTGCGGGGACCTTCATCGACAATCCGAAGTTTCCAGAACTGAACAAGAAATTACAAGCGTTAGCCGACCAATACGGTGTGACCAAGAATGCGATTGCGACGGCCTGGATCTTACGGCATCCAGCTAATATGCAAGTCATTTTAGGGTCAATGAATCCGCAACACCTTGATGAGAGTATTGCGGGTGCTGACGTCACATTGACACGCCAAGAATGGTACGACGTTTACTTTGCGGCGGGCAACGATTTGCCTTAATCATGATGTGAAACTGAAATAAAATCCCCATGTGGATAACTGGTTACTTTAGCAGTTATCCACATGGGGATTTTTGAATATCGTTTTTTATGGTCAATTGCATTGACAGCGGGAGTCACGCTCAACTGGGGTCGATGTTTTGCTACGGCAAACCTTAGCTGAATGATATTTGGCAATTCAAACTGAGTGTCCGGGGCAAAGTTGAGTACCGGCGCTTGATATGGTGTTCGTGCAGAGACAATGACGGTGCCTAATCTGGTGTTCGTGTAAAGCTGAGTGCCGGCGCTTGATCCGACGTTCGTGTAAAGTGGCGTGTTTACATCTAATCTAGTGGTTGCGTAAAATTGAGGACTCGCATCAAAGTTGATGTTTGTGCAATACATACGGCAGAGCGCCTAAGCCAGTGCTAGTCCAAAACAGGGGGCTGGTGCTTGATCTATCGCTGGTGCAATGGCTTAGTGTGGTGCCTTCACGATGCCCAAATCAATCATGGATTGGGCAGTCGCGATAATAGATTCCGCAGCGGGGCGCGGATGCCAGTCTAGTAATGTCTGGGCCTTATGATTGCTGGTGCCCGCATAAGTTCCCACTAGTGAAGCGACCATCCGTAAATCAGGACGAGCTTTAGCGGCAAGTTTAACGACGGCATTGGGGATCGTCTTGGTTGGCAGCTGACTAGCAAAGGCTGGCAGCGACTCACGTAAGATATTGGCGACATCTAACATCGATAGCGTTTCACCCGTCGTCGCGAGGAAGCGCTCGCCGTTTGCCTGTGGTGCGGTCATCGCTAGCAAGTGTAGACTGGCGACATCTCGAACGTCGACGTAACCGGAATCAACGTTCGGCACGGCTTTCACTTGGCCTTCTAAGAATTGTTGAATCTGAATATTAGAGTGCGAATATTTTGCGGACAGGACTGGGCCCATGACAGCCACGGGGTTGACGGTCGTTAATTCCAAACCGCGCCCGTCATGCTGAATAAAGTCCCAAGCCGCTAATTCTGCCCGCGTTTTCGATTCTTGATAGGGGTGAATCTCTTTCCAGTCCAAGTTGGACCAGTCTTCTTCAGTGTACGGGGTCGTCCGATGCTTGTGACCGGCAAAAATGGCGCCGTATGCAGAGGTTAAGACGACTCGTTTGACACCGGCATCACGACTTGCGGCCAGCACCCGGCGCACGCCATCCACGGCTGGACGAATCATTTCAGCTTTGTTTTTGAAATTAAGTTTCGGTGTTGGTGAAGCGACGTCGATCGTGTAAGTGGCACCTGCCATGACTTCTGGCCAGTGGTCGTCGCTAGCGAGGTCCGCCACGACGATTTCAAGCGATGAGAAGTCGGTGATTCCACCGTTACGCAGCATTTCCTTGATGACTGGCGCCTTGTCCAGGGCGCGGACCGTGGTGCGAACGGCATAACCTTGTTGTAATAATTGACGAATAATGTGAATCGCGATAAAACCACTACCACCGGTGACGACGACTAATTGTTTTTGCATGAGAATGCCTCCAAATTTGTTTTTAACTGTTACACTTGTAACGTCTGTGCTAGTATCTTACAATGGACCCATATCGAATACAAGGTAATCACGGGCATCTGTGACAGAATGGAGGAATTGTTATGGCAGCGACCAATCACGCGCAAGCAATTAAAAAGGACTCACAAACGTATCTCACCACCGCTTTACTGCAATTGTTGCGAACTCACGATTTAGACACGATTACGGTGACGCAAGTTGTCAAACGTGCGGGTGTCAGTCGAATGGCTTTTTACCGCAACTTTTCAACACTTGCGGAGCTTTTGACAGCCTATTTCGCACCAGCGATTGCGGCTCGGTTTCAGGACGTCTTACAACACGTTCCCGCTGAACAGAAGCTGGTTGCGATGGGCCAATTTTTCAGTGATTTTGCACCAACGCTGCAGTTAGCGGCACAACGGGGCTTTGAAAGCATCATTCAACAATTATTTGATGACAACATGACCACTTTTTACCAAACGACGATGGCGGAGGCTGGCTTAACGGCCGTTCAATTGAAGTATTGGACTAAATTCATGAGTGCCGGCGTTTATGCGATTTGGCGAGAATGGCTGCTAAATGGTCAAACGGAATCACTGACCACGATTCATGACTTGTTGGCAACGTTGCAGAACAGCACGATGGAGGCGTTGGTTAAGGCTGCTAAGGAGGCGTAGTACTTTGGACTGCGGATGAATGCGGTACGAAAAAACTGATTTCAAGCTGGCGTTTTGATTTTGGCAGGACACAAATAATCACCTTGAGCCATTGATACACAATCGCTCAAGGTGATTATAGTTAGTACGAGTTATAACAGGGACGGCCGCTGTTCACGTTAGCCGTGGCAAAGGGCCTGATTGGCTGTTAACAATGAGTGCCCGAACATTGACAGTGGTAACGCAATCTGGCCAATTGATGACCGTAAAACGTGCTGGTCGGCTGATTGTGGAAAACCGTGCTGGTCAACTATTCGTAGTAAAACCGGCTGACTAGAGCTGATTGCAGTAAATCTGCTAGTTGAAAGCTTAAGCGTCTTGAGCCGTAGCCGCAATGTCAACTTCACGAATATTGACATTTTGAGGCATGTCATACATGAACTTGACCGTTTCGGCGACGTGTTTGGGATTCAACGTCAAGCCACCCATGGATTTTTTCCAGGCTTCGTAATCTGATAAGGCCGATTGGCTCGTGACGTGGGTCAGTAGTTCAGTTTCGGCAGCACCCGGTGCGACTAACATGACCCGCACATTCTTAGGGGCATTTTCTTCACGCAAGGTTTCGGATAGGCCGTGAACGCCGAACTTAGACGCAACGTAAGCGGCGTGGTTGACGAACGTCTTCTTACCAGCTAGGGACGACATGTTTAAAATCGTGCCGTGTTCCCGTTCGCGCATGTCATTCAGCACAATTTTAGTGCCGTTTAAAACGCCCATCACGTTGGTGTTCAGCATCGTTTGCCATTCTTGTGGGTCTTGATTCTGAACGTTACCAAGTAACATCAGACCCGCATTGTTTACAAGTAAATCTGTCTTGCCGTATTTGGCTTCGGCACGCCGAATTGCAGCTTCAAACTGGTCATAATTAGTGACGTCGACTGTATCAATTAAGGTATTTTCAAAGTTGGCCGCCAAAGTAGCGAGCTTTTCACGCCGCCGACCTAACAGCAACATGGGGTAACCGTCCGCCGCAAATTGTTTCGCGATTTCGGCCCCAAAGCCTGAACTGGCACCAGTGATAACGACTAATGGTTTCATGAGTTGTAGCCTCCGTAATTTTGATTTTGACTGTCTTTCAAATTTCAACGTTTTCAAGTATACTTGTCAGGATTAAGCCCCACAAGTACGCACTTTTAGGTAACTACCAATTTGTCAGATAGGAGTCTCGATAATGGTCACTGAACCAGAAAACAAGCAGCCGCGTTACCGCAATGAGTTTGATGCGACGATGCAGATGATTCGCGGTAAGTGGAAGATCATGATTTTGTTTGAACTAGCAGAGACACACGTTAGTCGCTTTGCGGACTTGCAACACCACATTCAAGCGGTATCACACAAAACGCTGGCTAGTCAGTTGAAGGAACTAGAGCGCGACGAGTTGATTAAACGCCATGATTTCGAAACGGCGCAACCGCACGTCGAATACGAGCTGACGGATAAGGGGACCAGCCTGATTCCCATCTTGGACGCCATCTGTACCTGGGGCGACCAGCATGTCGATCCAGCACTGATTGAACGGTCCTTGTGTGATGAGTAGGGCGATGTTGATAAACGCAAGCAGTGTAGCTTCACCACAGCCACTAAAATACCGGTATTAGCAGTTGTTTTGCTAGTACCGGTATTTTTGAACTTTCGTTACGTGTTGTGCTAGTTATTCTTTAGCCTTAAAGATGGTTAAATCATGACAAGTTGGCGTCTTGTTCGTCTGCCGATGCGCGCCTTAGTCCGACCTCCGGGGCTGGCTGACAACGCTGGAACAGGGCGGACATCGATTTGAACTCACGCAGAAACCCACTGCGCAATTTCAAATACGAGTCTTCTTCTAGCCCGGGAACCCCACCCGGACAAGAAGAACTTCGCCCTTGAGCATTGTCAGCCAGCCCCTACAGTCGGGAACCCGCTCGAATGGCAGATGAACGGCCACCTATCTTGGTGCAATTGACCAATGAATATTTAGTTGCAGTAACTTCAAGTAAACTTTGAATCAGCATTACACTGATTTGTCGCATTTAAATGTTGGTAAAATGCCATGAAATTAGTCGATAGTCCTGGCCTCACTTAGCATATTGTCACTTCAGGCGAGTAGACAAAATCTATACAATCTTCAGTAATACTGAAGATTCGCAGAATTGAAATACAACAGGATAATCTGAAAACTTGCCAGTCCTACAGCCGAATGTCAACATGGCGTGTGCCAAATATCAACGACCAGTTCATTTAAAGATGGGTCCGCACATGTCCGCCTTTCGAATACCATCCCAGGCTGGAAGGTATTCGGGGCAAGGCCCAGTGGTGAAATTTCACTTAGCAAGCGTTTTTGGCTTGGTTAGTGAAAGACCAGTATTTAAGACGTGGGCTTCGGCTTAAATCTGTGTCCACCACGTTACGGCCATTGACCAGAATGCCTGGAAGCCGGCCTAGGATGTCTCCACAACAGCAAGTTTACGCTAAGTCGCACTTTTTCCAGCGGGTCTCAGCTGGTAGCACTTGAACTTAGAACTTGTCATGATTTAACCATGAATCATGACAAATTAACTAGCACAATGCGTAACTTTCGTTAAATGTGGATTTGATGAGAATGGCGTTGAGCTATCCAACTAATCGGTGTCCTGTATTAACTAATGAATCAGGTTAACTAATTGGATCGATTGTGACCATCACGGTATCGCCAATTTCCTTGTGCAGGGTCTGACGAATATCTTTGCGCATGCCGAGGATGTAGCAGATGCTGCCGTCGGGATTCTTTACGCCCATGTTGACGATTGACCCGTCGTAAGGCACGCCATCAAAGGTCGCATGGACTTTCAACCGCCCCTTGCCAAAGACGGCACGGAGATCAAATGGGCACGCCACGTAGGCACCACCCTTACCAATCGTGGCGGCTTGGATTTGGGCTTCAAAACGATAATTTGGCATGAAATGGACACTCCTTTAGTCGATTGAGATAAACAATAACTACCAATACAATTAGAATTCCTTTTTATTATAGAAGAGAACGGGTCCAGAATAAAGCGTCGCTACTAATGATTATTAAGTGATTAAATGAATAAACGCAATATAAACCCTGTATATGATTAATATCGAAAAATAATTGTGAAAAAATACAATTATCGTACTAAATTAGCTTGCGGTTAGGAGAATATAAACCTTATAATAAAGTTGCTTTTAGTAAATAAAAAAAGGGTGTTTATATGAATTTCAAATCTCAGAACCCGATTGATGTCAGTCAATCGCAACGTTTTAAGCTTTACAAGTCAGGCAAACTTTGGCTTGTTGCTGGCTTAACCTTCTTCTCATTTTTGGGTGGGTCCGTAGTTAGCAGCACCAATGTCCATGCCGACGCAACGCCAGTAGCTAATGCCAAGACGACTAGTGACAGCTCTAGCGCAGCAACTAGCACGGCTTCAAGTGCCGCAACGAGTGCTGCTGCTAGCGATGCCACGACTAAGGCGACGAATGCGTCATCAACAACAACGACGCAAGCCACTAGTGCTGCAACAACCAAGACCACTGATCAAGCTTCAGCAGCTTCTTCCAGTGCCGCTACCAGTTCAGCAACTAGCACGGCCGCTTCGTCTGAATCATCAGTGAAGACTGCCACTAGTGCTTCTTCAACGGCCACGAGTCAAGCAACGAGCCAAGCAACCAGCACGGCTACAACCAAGGCTTCAAGTGCCGCAACTAGTCAAGCAACGAGCACCGCTGCAACCAAGGCTTCAAGTACCGCAACTAGCCAAGCTACTAGTGTTGCCAGCAGCACTGCAACTAGTGTTGCTTCAAGTACGGCAGCTGTTAAAGCTGTTGCAGCATCCAGCACGGTAAGTAGCGCCGCAACCACGACTAAGAAGACGACTGCAAAAGTTGCTGCCGTTGCTTATTCTGCTGCAACCACATCGACCGACATTTGGACGATTGGGGATACAACGCGTCCACGGGTTGACGTTGTCGATGTTGCCTCATATCAGAGTGAAATGACGCAATCTGATTACAATAAGTTAAAAGCAGCTGGCGTTAAGACGGTCATCGTCAAGTCCACTCAAGGAGACAGTTACACCAATCCAGCTGCATTGAACCAAGCTAAAATGGCGAACAAAGCTGGTTTGAACGTTGACTTCTATCACTATGCGACTTTCAATACGTCGACTGAAGCTAAGTCAGAAGCAACCAACATGGCTAGTTTCTTAGTTAAGAACAACGTTTCAACCAAAGTGCTATTATTCGCTGATATGGAAGATAGCTCAACGTACACGGTCAATGCCGAAGCAAACTTGAATGCGTTCTGGTCAACGTTAAATTCATATGGTTACACGAACCATGGTGTTTATACTTCAAACACGTACTTATATCGGGATGCCGTTATTAGAACCGTTGGAACATCACGCGTTTGGCGGGCACAATATCCATACACGCCTTCTGCCAACAATTTGTGGAACACTGGTGATGGGGCATGGCAGTTCTCTGACACTGCATTATTACCATCTGGTTCTGACTACACCGGTTACATTGATGTCAGCATCGACTACAATGGTTTAACTGAAGACAGTGCCGGCACGAACACGTTTGTCACGACGACGGCCAGCGACGATACGGTCACTAGCAACACGTCGACGGATACGAGTTCCACGACGACGAACAACAATACGAGCTCGTCAACTAGCAGCAATACCAGCACCAGCACATCAACCAGCAAAACGACGGTTAAGAAGGCTTCTGGTTGGTATACCTTTACTAAGAACACGGCCATCAAGAGTGCCGCTAGCGATTCTGCTAAGACGGTCGGCACTTATAGCAAGGGCAACCGGGTTTATTACAATGCCAAGGTAACGACGAATGGCGAAACTTGGCTCCGGTACTTAAGCTATAGTGGTGCTGAACACTATGTCAAGATCAGTAGTGCAGCCAAGACTACAAAGCCAAGCACGAGCTCAAGTTCAAGCAAGACGGTCACGAAAGCCGAAACTGGCACGTACAAGTTTACTAAGACCACGGCCATCAAAGGTTCAGCTAATGATTCAGCCAAGACCTTAGGCAACTACTACAAAGGTGACACTGTTTATTACAATGCCAAAGTGACTAAGAATGGCGAAACTTGGCTCCGTTACTTGAGTTATAGCGGTGCACAACACTACGTCAAGATTAGCTCTGCTGCTAAGGCAACTACGACTAACAAGACCACGAGTTCAAGCTCAAGCAAGACGGTCACGAAGGTTGAATCTGGTGCTTACAAGTTCACCAAGACGACGGCTATCAAGGGCTCAACTAGTGATTCCGCTAAGACCTTAGGCAACTACTACAAGGGCGACACCGTTTATTACAATGCGAAGATCACGAAGAACGGTCAGACTTGGTTACGTTACTTAAGTTACAGTGGTACGCAACACTACGTTAAAATCAGTGGCGCTGCCGCAACGACGACAAGCACCAACAAGTCAACGTCAACGAGTGCCAAGACGGTCGCTCAAAGTGGCACGTACAAGTTTACGAAGACCACGACCATCAAGTCATCCGCAAGTGACAGCGCAAGCACGGTCGGCACGTATTACAAAGGCAATACGGTCAACTACAACGCCAAAGTAACTGCTAATGGCCAGACTTGGCTTCGTTACACGAGTTACAGTGGTGCCCAA
Organism: Lactiplantibacillus sp. B652; assembly: GCF_023806745.1. Classification (NCBI taxonomy): domain Bacteria; kingdom Bacillati; phylum Bacillota; class Bacilli; order Lactobacillales; family Lactobacillaceae; genus Lactiplantibacillus; species Lactiplantibacillus sp. B652. Next base: position 24,704 of record NZ_JAMSKY010000006.1, read on the forward strand.
CACTACGTTAAAATCAGTGGTGGGGCCGCAACGACGACTAGTGCTGCCAAAGCAACTAGCGCCACTGGAACTTACACGTTCAAGACGACGACCAACATCCGGACTGCACCTAGTTTGAGTGCTTCAGTCGTTGGCCAATACTACACTGGCGAATCAGTCTACTACATCGGCAAAGTTTCAGCTGATGGTTACCAATGGCTGAAATACGTCTCAAACTCTGGTGCTTACCACTACACTGCAGTGGTTGACTAAGCTAGTTTGAGTCGACGTTAAATTCGGGAGAATCCAATTCGATTGTGAATTGGGTTCTTTTTTTGCGTGGGGGCGACAAACTGCAGGAGGGATAAAGGATTAAGAGCAGAATAGAATCGATTAAATTATCGGAAATTAGAATGGCAAGCAAAGTTAGGTTAATTAATGATGCTGACTAATCGCATCTTAATTGGGGAACAACCACAATTGCTATTTATATCGATTGCAAGTGATAAGGAGGCTGTCGTATCTTAAAGAGAAACTATTTTTCTTTTTTAAAATTAAAAAAGATATTTACTTCTAATTCGTTTTCGTGTATGCTGATTCATGAAAGGAGTTAATAAAATGAACATTACAAGTATTCATCATCAATTAATTGTGTCATGTCAAGCATTAGAAAACGAACCATTACACAGCAGCTTTATTATGGGGCGCATGGCAGTTGCCGCTAAGGAAGGCGGTGCCAAAGGAATCAGGGCTAATTCAGTTGCAGATATTCAAGAAATTGAAAAGCAGGTAGATTTACCGATTATTGGTATTATCAAACGTGATTACCAAGACTCTGAGATTTATATTACTGCTACCAAAAGGGAAGTTGATGAATTAGTTACGGGAACTCATGCCGCAATAATTGCGACTGATGCAACTAAACGGATTCGACCTCATCACGAAGATCTGAAGGATTTGGTCGAGCAGATTCATGCTGCCGGTAGACTAGCAATGGCGGATATTTCAAATTTCGAAGAGGGTGTTAATGCAAGTAAAATTGGTTTTGATCTCATCTCGACAACGATGTCTGGCTACACACCATATACATCGAAACGAGATACACCAGACTTTAAGTTGCTTGCACAATTATCACAAGCTGTTACTACACCAATTATTTTAGAAGGACATACCTATGAGCCTGCCCATGTCACACGCGCCTTTGAAATGGGTGCTTACTCAGCTGTAGTCGGTGGTGCGATTACTCGGCCTCAACAGATTACTCAACGATATACACAAGAAATCAATAAATTCAATCAAATTGGAAATTAGGTAATCAAATTGAAAAAACTTTTAGTATGTGATTTAGATGGGACCTTGTTGGATAAGAATAATAACATTGATGACTATAGCTTGAAGATGCTCAAAAAGTTTATCGATGCGGGAAATGATTTTAGTGTTTGCACAGGCCGCTTAGATGCGGATATCAAATATATCGAAAAATTATTAGGCGTAAATGGCGCTTATCGGATTAGTCAAAACGGCGCTGTTATTTATGATAGGACAGATGAAATTGTAAGCGCTTTAACTATTCCTGATCGACTTCTCCCAACGATTAATGATGTGGTGTTCAATCGGGGATTGAGAGTAGAAGTATCAACAAGTACTAACCGCTACTTTCCATCTCCACGTGATGCAAACCAAGTAGCTGAATTTGTGGATACATCGATTGTTGAACCAAGATTAGCAGCGAATGTTTTACACCCTAGTTTTCATGCCGTGAATTATTTGATTTTTGGCGATAACCAATCTTTTCAACCGATTATTACGGAGTTGCATGAAAAACTAGATAACTTAGTGAATGTTCAGCAGACGAGCCCAAGCTCGCTTGAAATATTTTCACCCGAGGCTTCCAAAGGTATCGCCGTTAAAAAACTGATTACGCAGCAAGGTTATTCTAAAAGTCAGGTCTATGTTGCTGGTGATGCGGAGAATGACATAACGATGTTTCCGCTGACAGTTCATAATTTTGCTGTTGGCAATTTAGCAAGTACTGCCACGATTGCGGCAGCCAATAAACATGTTGCAAATATAGGTGATTTAATCAACTCGATGGGAGCAGAACTGTAATGAAAAAAATAGTTTTTATTCCGCTTGATGAACGTCCGTGTAATCTTGAGTATCCTTTACGTTTATTCAAGAACAGAGATGACATAACAGTTGTTTGTCCGCCGAAGTCAATTTTAGGTAAAAAAAAGATTCCAGCTAATATTGAACAGGTGCGAAAATTTATTGTTGATCAAATTAGTGGGGCGGATATTCTCATCTTTGCTACTGAAATGCTAGCGTATGGTGGTTTATTACCATCGCGAATATATAGTGTAACAGATTCTGAGGCGAAAGTTGCAGCCTATCGAGACTATGTTATTCAACTAAAGAAAATTAATCCCCAACTAGTTATTCTGGCCTCTAACTTAATTATGCGTACGCCACGTTATAGTAGCAATGACGAAGAGCCGGATTACTACGGTGAATATGGCGCAAAGATATTCAGATACGGTTGGCTGATTGACCAAAAGAAGAGGGAGGTATTATCGCCAGCTGAATTGAATGAACTTGAGACTATTAAGAAGACTGTTCCTCAAACGTATATCTATGATTATGAACAAAGGCGAGCTGCCAATCTCAAAATTAATATGGCTAATATGACGCTTGTTAAAAGTAAAGTTATTGATTACTTGGCAATACCGCAAGATGATAGTGCACCTTATGGTTACACGGCTATGGACCAAACAGTAGTTTACTCGGCGATTAAGCAAAATCGATTACAGAATAGAGTTGGAACCTATCCGGGTGCTGATGAGACTGGGTATACGCTACTCGCACGTGCGGTTCAGATTGTTAACAAACGACAATACAAAATTTATCCGTTTTTTGCCAGTGCGGTTGGGCAGTTACAAATTCCACTTTATGAAGATCGTCCAATGGTTGAAAGTGTAAAATCCCATATTTTATCAGCGGGCGCAGAGATTGCTGCTACACCAACTACGGCAGATATTATTCTAGCAGTAAATACACCAGGTAAAAAAATGATTGAGGCGCGTGAACAATTAACCAATCCCGATGTAACGTATGACACGTTCAGAAATTTACGAGCATTTGTTTCAGAGATTAGTAGTTACCTTGCAACTGGTAAGCTAGTTACAGTTGCTGACAGTGCATATGCTAATGGGGGTGATTTAGAACTGATTAGCATGTTGGATGAACAGAATTTGCTCAATCAGATTGATGTTTATCGAGCCTGGAATACGAATTGTAATACAGTGGGAAGTGCAATTGGAAGTACTATCATTCAGTTTGATTTGCCACAAGAGATTCGTTTTCAGGAGCTAATTAATAATTTAATTGATGATGTTTTTTATCAAACGATTGTTAGAAAAATGATAACGGATGATTATTTACCGAAATATAATATGACTTATTTTGATTTAAAGGGTGATGCTGATCAAGTTGCTACACAAGCTGAAGAACTCTTGCATAAGTCTACAGCTAGGTATTTAAGAAAGACACTGACGGGGATGTCTAATTATCAGATTGGTATTGAATTCCCCTGGAATCGAATGTTTGAAGTGAACTGTCAGCTCAATAGTATGGAGGATTAGACAATGATGGAAAACAAAGATAAAAATCGCTTTGTTCAGGCGTTACTTTTGGGAGCTAATAAATTTGCCGCTCAAAAGCACATCATGGCGATTCGGGATGGCTTCATTACGCTGATGCCTGCAACAATTATTGCCTCATTTTGGGTCTTAATAAACAATTTGGTTCTTGGTACTAATGGGCTACTTGGCAAATACGCTTGGGCAGCAAAACTTACAGCTGTTGGTAATCAAGTTTATAATGCCATGATGGGGATATTAGCGATTCTGATTGCGTTCACAATTGGTGAAAGGCTTGCTCGTGCGTATGGTGATGAAGATACAATTTTTGCCGGTGTTTTCGGTGTGATTAGTTTCTTTATTATGTTACCAGCCACGTTGTCTGTTGCAACACTCAAAGGTAAGACAGTGGATGTTGCAGCTATCTTTTCACAAAATGAAACAAGCGCGACTGGTATGTTCCTAGCAATGATTGCAAGTTTATTGGGTGTAACGTTACTTTGTAAATTCAATAAAAACAAACATCTCCGAATTAAGATGCCCGATTCAGTTCCACCTGCCTTGGCAAAATCTTTTAATGTTTTAATTCCAGCATTTATCGTGTCATTCATCCTAGCACTAATTGAATTTATTGTGGAAATTGGACTATCAGCTAATATTCCAGATTTGATTGTTAAATTCTTCCAGGCACCATTGGTTGGCGGTTTTCAAACTTTGTTTGGCGTTCTGACATATGTTTTCTTAAGTAATCTATTATGGGCATTTGGCCTACATGGTACCTTTATTCTTGGATCAGTTGGTGAACCGATTTTGTTAACATCACTACAACAAAATATGGATGCACTCAAACAAGGGATTTCCCTGCCAAACATTGTCACAAAGCCCTTTTTAGATGCCTTTGCATGGTGTGGTGGGGGTGGGATGCTTCTCTGCTTAATCCTGGCTGTCCTAATTGCCTCGAAACGTGATGACTATCGTACAATCGCAAAAATCGGGCTTGTGCCGTCTTTCTTCAATGTTAGTGAACCAATTATGTTTGGTATGCCAGTTATTTTCAATCCTGTACTTGGCATCCCATTGATTATTACGCCTATGGTGACAACAACGATCGCCTACTTTGCAACTGCTGCTGGGTTGGTTGCGCGTACCTCTGTCTTAACCCCATGGACAACGCCAACCATTATTTCTGGGTATCTTTCTACTAATGGTGATTGGCGTGCATCAGTCTTGCAAATTATTTTAATTGCAATCGGAACACTCATCTATCTTCCATTTGTTCGATTTGCTAATCGGATGCAAGAAGTATAGGTATTAAAGTGATATAATTTACCTTTAGTAAGCTAAAGGAGAAATTATATGGATGTTTTGACGACTATCAACGGCTTTTATCCTTCATTAACGAAAGCTGAGCAAAAAATCGCTCAATATGTTTTGGTCAACTCAGAGGATGTTGAGCAATTTTCTATCAATGAGCTTGCTGAAAAGGCTGAAGTTGCTGAAACGACAATAATTAGATTTTGTCGAAAATTACATTTCAAAGGTTATCAAGATTTTAAACTAAATTTAGCAAGAGACATGGCCGCCGAACAGGTTCGTAAAGAAGACAGTGCGGAAGGCTCAAATCTAATAACACAAGAATACATTGATTATTTAAAAAAATTTAGCCAGTCGATTAATCAGGCAAAGTTACATGAAGCCGTCAACTTAATTGATCACGCTCATCAGATTTGTATTTTTGGTACTGGAACTTCTGGAATTGTTGGCACATATTTGAAGTCACGATTAATGCGATTAGGAATTTCAGTTATTTTTGATACAGACGTTCATCTTCAAGCCATCAATACGGCTATCTTGCAAAAAGATGATATTGTAATTGCAATTTCGGCTAGCGGAAATACGATTGATGTATTACAGAATGTTGAGCTTGCAAGACACTTTCAAACTAAAGTCATTGCAATTTCTAATTATTTGAATTCTAAGTTGTCAGAGATCAGTGATATTAATCTTGTTCCTCCTGCAGGGAGTGGTCGTGATGGCTCTGAGCTGTTACCGGTCATGGGACAATTAACGGTAATTGATCTTCTTTGTCAAAAGTTGACCGAAGCGAATCCTGAACGTATCCGTTTGATGAAAGAACGGGTCAATGAGGTTTTGATTAATCGAATCGAGTAAAAAAATAACAATGATTTGGCAAAGTGAAAACTAAAAAAGCACCAATTTTAGAAGCATCGATTTTATGAGACAGACTATGTTGTTGACGAATCAGCAGTTTATCGTTAATTCAATAAAAACTCCTAATGTGGAAGGCTACCATAATGATGGCCTTCCGCATTAGGAGTTTTATTTTGCCAAGTGAAATCAAAACCTTTTTTGTGTCTCCACGATAATTTCATAAGCGAGCGTCAACCGTGCCATGACCAACTAGCGCGTCACCTAAATTCGTGTCTATAAAACAACCAAACCACCAGCACCGTTATCATAGTCCGGCTTCTGCGCAGTCACGACTAGTTTTTCATTAACGAAGGCGTTCAAGCCTAGGCTGCTGAGTTCGCGGCCGTAACCGGAACCTTTGACACCACCGAATGGCAGTTCTGGCAGTGAACTGAGGAAGGTGTTGACGAAGACCATCCCAGTTTCGATTTGTTGGGCAACTTGCTTGCCGTGAGCAGCGGTACCAGCGAAGACGATGCCACCTAAGCCTAATTCAGAGTTGTTGGCGAGGTCGATGGCGGCTTGTTCAGAGTCGACCTTGAAGACTTGTGCCACGGGACCAAACATTTCTTCATAGAAGACCGGGTTATCCTGGTCAATATCCGTCAAAATCGTTGGCTGGAAGAACTGACCAGGCAGGTCGATAGGTTGATTGCCATAGACCACAGTTGCGCCACCATCAACGGCTCGGTCAACTTGCGCTTGTAACTTTTCCTTAGCACGCTTGGAGTTCATTGGCGCTAAGGTCGTTTTTGGATCCATTGGGTCGCCAGGGACCATCTTTTCAAAGCGCTCTTTGAGTTTGGCAACAAAGGCATCGTAAATGTCTGCGGCGACGATAAAGCGTTTGGATGATGTGCAGACTTGTCCAGCATTATAGAGCCGCACACGCCAAGCCAAGTTGACTGCTTCGTCAACATCCGCATCCGCCAGCACAACGAACGCATCGGAACCGCCTAATTCCATCGAGCTCTTTTTGAGGTTGGCGCCGGCTGCCTTAGCAACGGCTTGCCCACCACGTTTGGATCCAGTGAGGGCGACCCCTTGAATCCGTGGGTCGGCGATGATATCACTGACCTGATCGTAGTTGAGGAAGAGGTTAGTTAAACTACCAGCGGGAGCGCCGGCTTCGTTGACGATTTTTTCAAACGCAGCTGCAGAACCAGGCGTGTTGGAAGCGTGCTTCAAAATCATCGGGTTACCGACCATAAAGTTCGGGGCAAATACCCGCATGATTTGATAGTAAGGGAAGTTCCATGGTTCCACTAACATCAGGACACCCGTTGCTTGTTTCTCAATTTCAGCATCGCCGGTTGCGATGGTACTGATGGGGGTTGGCGCTAATAATTCTGCCCCGTGGTCTGCGTAGTAATCTGCAATCATGGCGCAGAGTTCAACTTCGCCTTGGGATTCCGTTAATAGTTTACCCATGTCGATCGTCGCGATTTTAGCGAGTTCGTCTTTGTGTTCACGCAGACTAGCCGCGATCTTGTGGAGGGTGGCTGCGCGCGAGGTGACGGGTTCTTGCCGCCACTGCTTGTAGAGGGCGTGGCCGGTTGCCAGCGCCTGTTCGATTTGGTCAGCGGTCGCGTTATCGTAAGTCTTAACGACTTCGTTGGTATAAGGATTGGTTGTTTGATAAGCCATATAAAATTCCTCCTGAGTGGATTGATTTTGTAAGCGGTTAATCTGCGATGGTATTCGAATGGTAACCGCCTTCACTATTGTACGCTACCACAAATGTACGTACAAAGTCAGCTAATACGACTTGACCGGGAATGGTGTGGGTCGCATTCAAATCTGCGTACAACCCATCTGGATCACGCTGATAGCGGCTAGTTTGAACGAGCGCCTGGGCAATTTCGACGGAAACACCGTGGTTTGTCAAGTTAGCTTGATATTGGGCATCACTGATTTGGACCCACTGCAAATCAGGCATATCGAGGGCTTTTCGTAAGGCAGCCACGAACTGGTCGCCGGTAAACGTATCGCTGAAGGCGTATTTGACGGTCACGCCAGCGGGGGTCGCCGTGAGCAGTGGCAAGACGATGCGGGCGATGTCTTCAGGCGCGACGTATTTTTGCGGCACGTTCGCGGGGATATTGCTATAAATCGCGTGGTCGGCTTTGATTGTCGCAAGATTGCTGAAGAGGTTGGCGTAGAAACCAGTTGGCCGGACGAAGGCTAAATTGACCTGTTGTAACTGGCGCAATTCAGTTTCAATCAAATTATAGGCGTGCAGGGAGCCGGCAACTTCGCCAGCATCCGCGCCAATACTGCTCAAATTAACGACGTTGTGCACGCCGGCAGCCTCGATGGCGTGTTTCCAAATCTGCGCTTGTGCCACGGCACTCTGGAACAAATCGTCACCGGTGCTGCCGGATAACATGAGATAGACCACATCTTGGCCCGTGAAAGTTCTGGTCAAAAAATCACCGTCAGTCATGGTACCGATGGCGGCGTGAGCGCCCAATGCTTCGATGGTGGCCTGACGTTCAGGGTTGGTCGAGATGACGGTAACCTCGTGGCCGGCCTGAATGAGTTGGGGAACGACGATTCGATTGATGTGACCTAGTGAACCTAACATTGCAATTTTCATAAGTTTAAAACCTCGCTGAATTTATTTTTAAAGATAAATCTATCTTTTTAACAGGTCTAATCATAAAAGATAGTTCTATCTTTGTCAAGCTTGAAAAAGATATTCTTATCTTTTATACTAGTGACATGAAGAAAAAAGATATGAACAAACAAGCAAAAATTCAAGATGCCGTGGCCGCAATCATCTTGGCTGAAGGCCCGGCTGGCGTGTCCACGACGAAGGTCGCCAAGCGCGTCGGCATTGCCCAATCCAATGTTTATTTGTACTTTAAAAATAAACAGGCACTGATCGATAGTGTCTATGCGCGCGAAACGAGTCGTATTCTGAGTACGACGGATATTGCACGCTTAAGCGACGCCACGATTGACTTGCCGACGCGCATTCGGTTATACGTTCAGCAAGTCTATGATTATTCGCTCGCGCATCCGGACAGCCTGACCATCATGCAGCAGATCAAAGCGCTCAACGGGCAGCCGATGACGGTGTTGCCCGGCGTGGCCGACCCCAACAATATCGTGGTCAAATTATTAACGGCGGCCGTTGATGCACAAGTCATCAAGCCACTGCCGGTCAGTCTCCACATGGGGGTAGTGTTCTCAACGATTCATACCCATACGACCAACATTAGTCAGGGACGCTATTCTGCAACACAGTACAGTTTTGACGATATTTTTCAGCTGATTTGGGATGCGATGAAGCGCGACTAGACTTTAATTTTTAATCAATGCGGCCTGCTGGGAGTCGATGATGACTATCAGCGGGCCGCGTTTGTTTTGGATTGTGGGTGACAAAATATGGGCGCGTTGTCCGTTTTATCAGGTTGGCTGGTCAGTGAAAATGGGCGATTAAGCTTAAGTTGAATGATTTATACCCGTTGGCGGCTTTTCAAGTCATTCCGTCTGTTTTACACTAGTTAGTAACGATTTGAAACAAGCGTGTTAAAAATGGGGAAGGGGCGCTGCTGATGACTTATCCACGATTACAGGTCAGCACGAGCGGTTGGCGATGGGATTGGCCTGGTGAATTAGCAGCAATAACACTATGACAGCATTGATGCAAAGCGAGACACTGATAGTTTTTGTTCAAACCGGCGTGTTGTTTTTATTTGTTAAATCAATCTTACGAGACTGGGGGACGTTCAGTTATCTAGATACCGGGTATGCGCTGGCAGTCATTATGATCAGCCGGTGGATTTTTGATAGTATCGGAACTTATGCGTCGATGCCGATACTGTTGATGGTGATGCTGTATGCGTGGCGACGGACGCGAAGTCTGAGCGAATCGTTTTTGATTGGACTGCAAGTAGGTATTTGGTCGATCGTGATCGACCATGTGAGTGACTTGATCGTGTATGCCTTAAAGTTCGACGGGGGCTACTTGCTGACGTTTACGAGCTTACAATTGTTGAGCTTGGTCATTCTCAATGTTATTTTGATGAATACCCATGTTAAATCGACCTTTAACCGCCCAAGTTTGAATCGAGTCACGGGGGTATTACTATTGGTTATTTATCTGTATATCATCGTCAGTGAAGGCCTGAACGATGAGCTACGACTGGTAGCCAGTAATTTAGTCGTCTTATTAGTCGTGATTGGCCTGGCAGTAGCGCTCTATGATGAATATCGAATCACGATTCGTGCGAAGTATCAAGTGCAGCAGCAACAGGCACAAATCAAGAATGACACGCGCTATATGAATGAAATTGAGGTTCATTACAATGAACTGCGTAATTTTCGGCATGATTATCAAAATATGATGCTTTCAATTAGTGAGTATTTAAAAACAGATGATCTTACGGGATTACAAGAATATTATCAAGAAAATATTGCACCCGTGACGAAACGCGTTGCGGATGAACAGTATAATCTTGAGGATTTGAGTCGGGTTAAAGTTAAATCAGTCAAGAGTATCCTATTCAACAAATTGAACTATGCCCAATCCCAAGGAATCAAGGTCCATTTTGAGTTACGGCAGGTGCTTGAACGAGTTGCAACTAATGAACTAGATCTGGATATCGCGCTAGGCATTATTTTAGACAATGCTGTTGAAGCAGTGGTCGGAAATTACCATGGCGAAATCACCAGTGCGATTTTTCAGACGGCCCACAGCACGGTATTTTTAATTCAAAATAATCTTTTTGAACAATTACCCCCATTGTGGCAGCTGAAAGAAGTGGGCTATTCCACGAAGGGCACCAATCGTGGATTAGGCTTGAATCGGTTGGGGACCATTGTCAATCGAAATGAAAATATGATATTGGAGACGCGCGTTCTGGAGAACCGGTTTGTTCAACGGCTAACGGTGGCGCGAGAAGAGGTATGATTAAAGTATATATTTGTGAAGATGATCCAAAGCAGCTCCAGGAGCTTGAGCAACTGGTCAGCAAAGTCATTATCGACCGCCAACTGGACATGGGCTTTGGCCTGAGTAGTTCAGACCCGCATGAAATCCTGGCCAGTGTTCGCAGACAATCGCCTGAGAAGGCGGTCTTTCTACTGGATATTGCGTTAAATTCGGATATCAACGGCATTCAACTGGCCAGCGAAATTCGTGACTTAGGTGGTCGCAATAAAATTATCTTTGTGACGACGCATACTGAACTGTCACTAACAGTTTTTCAGTATCAGGTCGAAGCACTCGACTTTATTTTGAAAGACTTTCCGGACCAATTGTATGATCGGTTGAGGCAAGTCTTAACAGTCGCCCAAACACGGTTTAAATCCGAAGAACAGCCTCAAGAAGAGTTGATTCAGATTAAAATTGGCGAGATGATTCGTTCGTTAGAGGTGCAGCACGTGTTGTTCTTCGAAAGTTCGCTGAACCCGCATAAAATTGTGGTGCATCTCGATGATGGGGAACTCGAGTATTACGGCTTGTTAAAGGACGTTCCTGATTTGAACGATAATTTCTATCGTTGTCATAAGTCATACGTTGTGAATCTCACGCGTATTCGTTCCTTGGACAAGCGCTATCGGCAAGTAACAATGGCCGATGGGGAACGCGTGCTATGCTCTGCTCAAGCCAGTCGGTATCTAGCTAGACGGATTGGTAAGTATTGACTTGAAGAATCGGCTGCCACACCAACAGGAGATAACCATCATCAGGGTTGTGCACAGAGACTTGAAAAAAGCATCGACTGGGTTAGTTGGACTCGTGAAAGGGTCTGATTAGCCCAGTTTTTTGCAATCGTCAGTCCCGTTGTCTTAAAATGGCCGAATCGTGTCTTAAACGCACCAAAATGGACGTGAGGTCGTCTTAAAACACCCGTTACGATGGCAAGTTTCACCCTATAATTAGCATTGTTGAGTGCAAGACCGCAGATAACACTAGCCCCAAACCGTATTTTCTGGGAATCGGCATACTAGAAAAACACCGTTTGCTTGGTTGTTGTCCGGTCCAAACTCGCTGACTGTCAATGATGAGCGTGACATGCTTTAATGTTGTTCATCACTTGTCACTAAGGTCAAGCTTGTGTATAGGAGTGAGGATAATGTGTGGATTAGTTGGGTGCCTGACTGACCGAACGCTGGCGGATAATACCGCGTATGATGAGCTGGTACATGAAATGACGAAAATGATCGTGCATCGGGGGCCAGATGACGAAGGCTATTTTGCGGATGATAATATCACGATGGGGTTTCGGCGGCTGAGTATTATTGACTTGGCAGGTGGCCACCAACCGCTATCGTATGACAATGAACGGTACTGGTTGACGTTTAACGGTGAGATTTATAACTATATTGAATTGCGTGAACAATTGATTCAAGAAGGGTATCCATTCAAGACTGATTCGGATTCCGAAGTGATCTTGGGCATGTACGCCAAATACCATGAGAAACTAACGACTTATTTGCGGGGCATGTTTGCGTTTGTGATTTGGGACAAACAGGAAAAGACGCTGTTTGCCGCACGTGACCAATTTGGCATCAAGCCATTCTACTACGCGATTGCGGGCAACGATTTTTACTACGCTTCTGAGAGCAAGGCCATCTATAAAATCCTGAAGGACAAGCAGTTTGACCAGGATGCCCTCCAAGATTATCTGACCTTTCAGTACGTGCCTGAACCGGAGACGCTGACCAAGGAGATCAAGTTATTGGCACCGGGCTGTTCACTGATTAAGAAACTCGGCGCTGCGCCGCAAATCAAGCGGTATTACCACCGTGAGTTCCATCCCGTAAAGCGTTCTGAACAGGAATACGCGGAACGCTTGAAAGCAACGCTGATTGATTCCGTCAAAATTCACATGCGCTCAGATGTACCAGTGGGGGCGTTCTTGTCAGGCGGAATCGATTCGTCGATCGTCGTGGCGATTGCCAAACAGTTCAATCCCAATCTGCAGACGATTTCAGTTGGCTTTGAACGGCCGGGCTATAGTGAACTCGATGTGGCTCAGGAAACGGCGGCACAGCTGGGGGTCGAAAATAAGCAGATGATGATTACGCCTGAAGCGTTTATGGCGGCCTTTCCACATTTTGTCTGGAGTATGGATGACCCGTTGGCAGATCCGGCGGCAGTACCGCAGTATTTCTTAACTAAGGAAGCGGTCAAACACGTCAAAGTCTGCCTGACCGGCGAGGGAGCGGATGAGTTATTTGGTGGCTACACGATCTACCACGAACCGGAATCACTGAAACCGTTCCGCTACACGAAGCCGTTCAATGGCGCTTTACAACGAATCGCCACGATGATTCCAGAGGGGGTTCGTGGAAAATCTTTACTGATGCGTGGCACGACGCCTCTGGAGAACCGGTATGTCGGCAATGCGTTTATTTTTAATGAGGCCGAGAAGCAGCAGTTTATGAAGCATTACAATGCGGACCACACTTTCCCGCAGGCTACTAAGACTTACTATCAAGAGGCGGCAGACTATGACCCGATTTCAAAAATGCAGTTCGTCGATATGCATACCTGGCTCAACGGCGATTTACTGCACAATGCGGACCGCACGGCGTTAGCGCACAGTCTAGAATTGCGGACGCCATTTGTTGACCGCGCCGTCTTTGACTTGGCGGCGGAAATTCCAGCCGAGTTACGAATTGCCCACGGGACGACGAAGTATATTCTGCGCAAGGCCGTCGAAGAGATCGTCCCAGCACACGTGCTGCATCGCAAAAAGCTCGGGTTCCCAGTGCCGATTCGTTGGTGGCTTAAGGATGAAATGTATGATTGGGCCAAGCAAATTATTCAGGACTCACAAACCGAGCAGTATTTTGATAAAACTTATTTCTTGAACTTGCTCGATGAACATCGTGCGGGTACTCGCGACAATTCCCGTAAACTGTGGACAGTCCTGACTTTCATGATGTGGCATAAAATTTATGTCGAATCAGAGACGCTGATGGACAGTCGGACGGCTAATCAGGTCGCCGCAGAAGTTGAAATTTGATGAAGGTGCAAGCTGAATTGTCGGTTAGTCAATGGTGAGTGTGGTCGCAGTGCTCGCCTGAGTTGTAAAGTAGCTGTCAGACCAATTGATCAATTCAGCGATGAAAAAAACTAGCAACGTTGCGGATGACCGCAAATACGTTGCTAGTTTTTCGTCTAGGCACTTTTAATCGATGACGACCTTGGTGCCGTATTTGATATTCTGATAAACCCATTTGGCGTCCGCAACGCTCAAATGAACGCAACCATGCGATGATGGACGTTTGCCCAAATCGTTGGCGTCGGATTTGATGAAATGCCCCTGCGCGTCGACGGGCGTCGCGTGAAAGAGATATTCACCATGATTGAGCCAGGAGACCCAATAAGACGCGCCTTCACCGACGGACGAACTATAGAAATACTTCCCGCGCTCAGCTTGAACATGATAGGTGCCACGCGGCGTTTTACGGTCCACAGTCGGTACCCCTGTCGAGACGTACATCGTGTACAGGACGTGGTGATGATTGATCAGCGTCATCCGTTGCTTCGCCAGTGAAACGTGAATCCACAGGTCAGGATAGTCGTTAACATTTGGGTAAGCAACGGTTTCTGATGACTTGCGCCAGTTGATTGGTGTTCGCATGACGGATGACTGTGAGTTCACTGCTGACTTGGTGCGATGCGCCGTTTTACGGGTCGTTTGCCGTGTCGTTGCGGTGGTTCGTTCAGTCGCATGTGCGGTGCCAATGACCTTAACCATTCCCGTGGTTAAGATGCTGATTATGAGTACAATACTCGTCAATAAAATAACTAATGATTTACGTTGCATGTCGGTCCCCATTTCCCCTTAAGCGTGATTGACTGGCGATGATATTGTGAACCCAAGTCCGGCCTTGGTTTCACAATCCATCATTGTAATCAGTTCCTCCATTACCGTTATAGCTTTCAGAAAGGTAAAATGCAAGTCTCAGTCAGCTGACGGGCGCAATTAGGCGTTATTAAAGGTGGAACGGTTAACACTAAATTCGAATAAACCGGTGTTTTGGAGGAGAAAGACGATGGTGATTTCAATTGATTAGTCCTGTCAAATGTGCTTCAAAGGGTGTGGAAACATTGAAATTTTTTCAGACCTAAATGAAAAATCTGTTGGTATTTGGAAAGTTTTCAATCGTGACAGCAAACACTAAACCTGTTTCTGGTGCCAATAAGCGTCTGAACTTTGACGTCTAAATTTTTAGAATCAGCCGAAGATTTGACGGTCACTGGCACAGCATACTATATAGTAGAAACCGATAATTTCCACGTAACCGTCAGCAAGAAAAAACGCCACCAAGCACCAGGTGAACTTGACTACTAAAGTTAGTGTCAGCCCTGGGTTTGGTGGCGTTTGAATTAACGGTTAGTTTTGGGTGCAATTCCTAGTCAACTGCTTCGCTGGCCGGGCTAACCAAATCAGCCCTAAAAGGAGCACCAGGCTGACGGCGACCATGATGGCACCGAAGATGGGTGTCATCCCGAGACCGAGCTTGGTTGTGACTTGTCCGCCAATGCCAGAACCGAGGGCGATCCCAACATTAAACGCGGAGATGTTTAAGGCGGACGCCATTGTAATATCGTGCGGGGTATTTTGTTCAGCTAACTGAACAATGTATAACTGCAAACCGGGCACGTTCATGAAGGCGAAGACGCCCATTAAGAGTACTGTGAGTAGCCCGAGCCAGTGACTATAACCGGTCACGCTCAGAATCAAAAGGGTCACGAGTAGGCCAGTGAACATTTTGAACAGGGCAATTAGTGGCCGTGCATTGGCCCACCGTCCGCCTAAGGTATTACCAAGGGCGACCATCAACCCATAGACGACGAGAATCAGAACCACAGCACTCGCGGACCAGTGCATCTGTTGTTCCAATAATGGTGAGAGGTAGGTGTAGACGACGAAAGTACCGCCGTAACCGAGTGCCGTCACGAGCAGAGCCAAGACCAATTGTCGATTCGTCAGGACGCGGCCAATTCCTCGAATCGTCGCTTTACTTGGTAACGGGAGGTTGCGTGGAATCAACCAATAGTCCGCGAGCAACCCGATGATCCCAATGGCGCTAATGAAGATGAACGACCAGCGCCAGCCGCCTAATTGCCCAATCATGGTGCCCAACGGAACCCCGGTGACGGTCGCAACGGTCAGTCCGGTGAACATGATGGCGATAGCCGAGGCGCGTTTGGCCGGCGCAACCACATCGGCAGCAATTACGGATGCGACCGTCATAAAGATGCCGTGGGCTAGCGCTGCGACGACCCGACCGGCCAGTAGGACGCCAAAAGTCGGGGCGCTGGCAGCTAACAGATTGCCAATAATAAATAAAATCATAATCAGCATCATCAGGCGGTGGCGATTAAGCTGACCGGTGAGCAAGGTCATCACCGGCGCACCGACCATAATACCGATGGCGTAGATTGAGACTGTCAAACCAGCCTGCGCCAGATTAATATGAAAACTACTAACGAGTAGTGGCATCAGGCCGACGCTAATAAATTCGGTCGAGCCAATTGCAAAGGCACTGATTGCGAGCGCAAAGAGCGTCCAGCTAGGATTGAACTGTTTTGTCATAAGATAAGCCTCCTGCTATTGCTAAGTTGATAAATAATGATTATACTAGCTAGTAACTTAATAACAAGTACCTACTTTAAAGTTCTATACCCACCAAAAAGTAAGTATGGATGGAGGCTAACCAAATGGCGAATGCAACGTACCATATCGGTGTTGAAGCGACGATGGAAATTATTGGTGGCAAGTGGAAATCAATCATTTTATGCCACTTACGGAAGAAAACGATGCGAACGAGTGAGCTCGAGCGGGCCATTCCACAAATCTCGCAGAAAATGCTCGTCCAACAGTTACGAGAGTTAGAAGCGGCTAATATCGTGACGCGCAAGGTCTACCAACAAGTGCCACCCCGAGTTGAATATGGATTGAGCGAATATGGGCGCAGTTTGTCCGTGGTGCTGCACGAGTTGTGTGTCTGGGGTGAGGACAATATCGACCGCCGCCGAGCTGCGGGTGAAGAGATCGAGTTGTTGCATCGCGACGACTTATAGTCAGAAAACTGAAATGACATATTGAAAAATGGTGCCCGAGAAGCGATGGATTCTCGGGCACTATTTTTTGGAATAGGATAAAGACGCGCCTTGTTTTGAAGTGTGCTTCTCATTTTGTAAGTATTCTTGTCGGACCAGTGAATTAAATGCCAAACAAACTTTCGGCTAACTGTGGCTTGAATCAACAAAATAGCCAATCGTGCAGATTAGCTCTAAATATTAACATATAGAATACTCAACCGAATAAACTTTAATATCCAAATATTACTGAAAATTGTAAGCCTTTTTTTCATCGTCATTTGTCGTAAATATTGTAAGATAATTAACGTTAAGGGATGTTAAAATTTAATTTATTGGAGGGAGCGATAGATATGCAGTACCGGCGTTTATGGTATCGAGGGAGTCTGGGACTGGCATTAGCATTAGGTGTGATGGGCGTTTCATCTTCACGAACGGAGGTCAAGGCGGAGCCCCGGACGCCATTGCCAGTAGACCAGACGATGTCGTCTGCAAGCAGCGTCTTTTCTGCGAAGGAATCAGGCTCACACGTTCTATCAAGTGGCCATTCATCACAGGCACCAACTCATCCTAAAGTGGATGCGCAATCATCCGCACCAGCGAGTTCAGAACGCGGTAGTTCGAGCAGTTCAAGTAACTCAAGCAATTCAAGTAGTTTATTAAGTACAAGCCAGGGAAACGTTGATAAGGATCAACGTTCAGAAACACCAGTTACCCGGGCGACTCGGGCAGCCGACATGGTGAATGGAACGGTCACGATGACCTTGGATCCAAACGGCACCTTGCATTTGAGTGGGGGCACGTTTGGCACCTCGGTTGGTAATAATGGTGTCGGCTGGATTTCACAGGCCTTGACCGCCAACGGTTATCAACCGACCCAAGTGACCAAAGTGGTGATTGACGGCAAGATTACCGCCATTAATGTTAGAGATTATTCATTCCTGTTTGCTGGATTGACGAATGTGACGAGTATGGAAGGGCTTAATAACCTGGATCTCTCAAACGTCACGGATATCTCCTGGATGTTTTTCGGATGTTCTCAATTGACGTCCCTAGATTTGAGTAGTTGGAACGTCAGCCAGGTCACTCGAATGGAAGGAACGTTTCAGAACTGTACGAAGTTAGTGACACTGAATGTCGCCAACTGGGATACGCGTTCGTTGGAAAACTTGACGGATACCTTTAATGGCGACCGGTCACTGACATCATTACCAATTGGCAAATGGAATATCAGTAAAGTTGCTTCTATTATGCGGACATTCTTGAATTGTTCTTCGTTGACTTCCTTAGATGTTGGGAGTTGGAACACCAGCATGATATCGAACATGTCGAACGTGTTCCGGGGCATGACCAATCTGAAAAGTTTACCCATTGATAATTGGAATACGAGTCGGGTCATCAATATGCAGTTTGCCTTCGCTGATAATCCTGGCTTGACCAGTATCAATGTTGGCAAATGGGACACGGGGCGCGTCGTTTCATTGGATGGGACGTTCTCCGATTTGCCGAATGTGACGACGCTGCCAATTGCTAGCTGGAAGACCAGTGGTGTGTCCACATTGCGGCACGCGTTCAATGGGTCGACCGGCCTAACGAGTTTGCCGATTGGCGGCTGGGACATTAGCAACGTGTTTGATATGAATGGGACTTTTGAAGGCTGTACGGGTCTGACGTCGTTGCCGATTGGTAACTGGAACACGTCGAGCGTTCTCAACCTTGGTTCGACCTTTGCCGGTATGACCAATCTAACCAGTTTACCGATTGATAAGTGGGATACCAGTAAAGTCTCGACCATGAGTGGGACTTTCAAAAATGTGCCTAAGATGAAGACTTTACCAATTAGTAGCTGGAAGACGTCCAATGTTAAGACGATGGCTCAGCTATTTGCCGCAAATCCACAATTTACCAGTCTGCCGATTGACAACTGGAATACAGGTTCAGTAACCGATCTCAGTGAAATCTTTAGCGGCGATAGTGGCTTAAAGGAACTGAATTTAGGTGCTTGGAATACGGCCAATGTCGTTAAATTTGACCAGGCGTTTGTCGGGACACAGTTGGATAAGTTAGACTTACTCGGTTGGAATACGGCCAGCGCGTCTAGCTATACCAATACGTTCAGCACTAAAATTGCGCCGAAACATTTGATATTGGGTAAGAATTTTAAGTTCTTTGGCAGCACTGCTTGGAATTTAACTAAGCCTAGTGAAGAATCGCCGTACGTTGGCCGGTGGCGTAGTTTGAATAACCAGAAAGTTTATTCGTCCGCTGATTTGATGACCAAATATGACGGTCAGAGCATCGTTGGTGAATTTGTGTGGGCTACTGGAAACACCATTACGGTTAAATACGTGGACGCGGCCGGTAATTCGCTCGCACCAGACACCAAGCTTAGCGGGGTTACTGGGGACGCTTATCATATTAAACCGATTGCGATTGAAGGTTACACGCCGGATAAGCCGGATGGCGTTCAAGGAACCTTCACGGATAAGGATGAGACGATTACGCTGACCTATAGTACGGCTGGCGAGCTGATGTTTGTCTCCGCGCCTAAAACCATTGATTTCGGTGAAAATAAAATTACCGGTAAGCCAGAAAATTACGGTGCCACTTACGATACTGGATTAGTTGTTCAGGATGGTCGCAAACTCGGTTCTACCTGGTCACTGAATGCGACCCTGGCCGCCAACGGGTTTACGGGTGCCAAATCAAGTCGGCCGTTGACCGCCACGCTCAGTTACAAGGACCAACAAACTGGCAATGAGGCCGTCTTGGCGCCCGGAGTAGCGAGTGCAGTGATTAGCAATCATCAAACGGTTTCCCATCAAAACGTTAACGTGTTGGGACAATCGGCTGCACTGGGCTCGTTGTATTTGAAAGTGCCAACGGATCAAGCTTTGACGGACACGTATGAAACAACGGTCACTTGGACGCTGGGCGCAACGGTCGCCAACCGGTAACTGTGATTAAGAATTGAAAGTTTTTACTTGTTTTTTCAAAAAGTTAGTTCGGTTTCTTAACAATCAAATACACGGACTAGCCCCATCGCACCAACTGAAAGGTGCTGTATAATGAACAATTTTGTATGTAAACAATAATGAAAATTGTAAGCCGTTTTTTCAGACGACTAGTCATTTGCCCGGTAAAATGATATTGTGTAAAGACAAGTTTTTGTACAATAAGGGGGAATGATCATTATGCAGTATCAACGACTGTGGCAGTGGGGTGCTGTCGGAATTGTACTGACGACGATTGGTGTCATCGAATGGCGAACGCCACCAGCAGCGGTACAAGCAGAACCGCGAACACAGTTAGATCTCAAACAGTCGGTCGCAACTAGTCAACGGGTCTTTTCAGACGATTCAGTAGCACGCCTGAACTCAGAGGTGAGTGCAGCGGGACTATCCGAGCCTGAACCCGACCCAATCGGAATTACTGAGCAGGTGGGTGCAACAACGTCCACCTCTGAAATTAGCGCCAGCCACAGTGCACGTTCATCCAGTACAACGCTGGAAAGCGGCAACAAACGGCCGCGTCCTGAAACGGCAATCACCCGTTCAACGCGCGCATCAATGACCAATGGCTCGGTGCAAATGACCTTGGATGCTGATGGGACGTTACATTTGAGTGGTGGCTCGTTCGTCGCGGCAGTCGGCGGTGATTCGGGGAGCTGGATTGCTAAAACCCTAACTGCCAGTGGGCTCAACCCAAATTCAGTGACTAAGTTGGTGATTGACGGTGCAATTACGGTTAAAAATCAATCTGACTACCGCTACTTGTTTGCGGGACTTCGTAATTTGACGCAGATTGAAGGATTGGCCAATCTTAATTTAAAAGGGGTCACGAACCTGGCCTATTTATTCAAAGATGATCATAAATTGACTACGATTGACTTTGGCCAACTAGACTTTTCAACGGTCACTAGCTTTGAAGGCATGTTCTTTTCTTGTTCAGCGCTAACGACTATTGTTGGCATTGAGCAGTGGCAAATGCCCGGTTTGACAAATGCTTCCAGAATGTTTGCCGCCGATACGCAACTCAAGACTTTGGATTTGAATCAGTGGCAGACGTCGCGACTCAATAATATTCAAGGGATGTTTAGCAACTGCTCGCAGTTGACGTCGCTGCAAATTGGCAAATGGCAAACGAAATCACTGACCAGCCTAATCGACACCTTCAATGGCGCGAGCTCGTTGACTGACTTGCCGATTGGTGAATGGAATACGAGCAATGTGACCAATATGTTGCGGACGTTTGCTGGCTGTGCCTCATTGACGTCTTTAGATATTGCCAAATGGGACACCCATAACGTCGTTTCGATGGAAGCAACGTTTATGCGGATGCCCAAGCTAGTCTATTTGCCGGTTGATAATTGGCAAACGAGTCGGGTCGACAACATGGCGATGACGTTTTATGAAGATGAGACGTTGCCGCACTTGCCAGTGGCGAACTGGGATACGAGCAATGTGACCACGCTCAAGGGGACGTTTGCATACATGCAAGCCATCAAGTCATTACCAATCGATAAGTGGCAAGTGGGTAAAGTCCAGACCATGCTGCAGACATTCCAAAATGATGCGAGCTTGACGTCCTTACCGATTGGAGACTGGGATGTCAGCAATGTGACGACGCTGAATTCAGCTTTCCGGGCTTGTCGCAGTTTAGCGGCCTTGCCAGTTTCAAAATGGCAAACGTTGCGGATGCAAGATTTAGCGTTGACGTTTACCGAAATGGATCGGTTGACGGACCTGCCGATTGATGATTGGGATACCAGTCACGTGACGACACTGAGCGGAACCTTTAATCGGGCCCTATCATTAACGAATATCCCGGTTCGCAAGTGGGATACGAGCAGTGTGACCGACATGCAAGCAACGTTTTTTGGTAATCCGCAACTGGTGAGTCTGCCGATTGAGAATTGGAATACGAGTTCCGTCACGAGCCTTTCGCAGTTGTTCATGGGCTGTTCTGGGCTGAAATCGTTGAACTTAGGGACTTGGGATACGACTAATGTCACTAACTTTGGCTTTGCTTTTAATGGCACTAAGCTCGATAAATTAGACTTGACCGGCTGGAATACCAGTAATGCACAAAATTATTACAATGTCTTTTCCGACGGTCAGGCGCCTAAACGACTATTGCTCGGGAAGAACTTTAACTTCTTTAACTCCCAGCTGTGGGGCCTGCCTGATCCTAGTCACCAATCACCGTATATCGGTAAGTGGCGGAGCTTGAATAATGACAAAATTTACACGTCATCCGAATTGATGACGACTTATGATGGTAATAAAATCGTCGGTGAATTTGAATGGGCAACTGGCCCGACGATTACGGTCAGGTATGTCGATGAGGATGGCAACGTTTTAGCGCCTGAAACACAAGTAACGGGGGCAATTGGAGAAGATTATCATCTCAAACCGATTCCAATTAAAGGATACGTGCCAGAACAGCCGGATGGCATTCAAGGGAAATTTTCGGATCAGGATGAGACCGTAACGTTTAAGTACAGTGCTGGTAAAGTCGCATTTACATCAGTGCCGAAAAATATTGATTTCGGTCGTAATCCGATTACCGGTGAGTCAGAACGTTATGCTGCTAAGTATAGTGATGGGTTAGTGGTGACTGATAGCCGGGAAAGTGGTGCCAGTTGGTCATTAATGGCTAGTTTGGCAGCTGAAGGCTTTAGGGGCGACCAGACTGGCCAATTGTTAGCGGCAACCTTAAGCTATCAACCGACCACGACCAATCAAGAAATTTCGTTGCAGCCGGGTGCATCAGTCATGATTGTCGAAAACCACCAGACGACTTCTAATCAGGGCGTCAGTGTGCTCGGCTCGGCAACACCGCTTGGTCACTTGTACTTGCAAGTGCCGACGGATCAAGTGTTGACCGATGTCTACCAGGCGGCTGTGACGTGGACGCTGGGTCAGACGGTCGCCAACCTGTAACGAAAAAATTATAAAAGATTAACATAATCTTTGTAAGAGCAGTTAGTTGTTTAGAAATAGTTAGTTATGTATATTTACAATGTACCCTGATAATTGATGTGTCTAACCGATTACCGGCGGTCACAATTTAGTTGTCAGACAATGTTTAGGATGAGGAAGTGGTAGTGAGCGATGAAACGCAGGGGAATGATTGCCGTCGTTATCAGTACCCTACTTTGGTGGGGGTGGTTATCAACGCCAATCATTGGTGTGGCTAGTACGGCGGATAGCCAGGCAACAATCCGGTTTGACGGTCAATCTGAATCCGTCAGCGAATCCAGTAGTAGCGAGAGCAAACCGGGTACAATTCATGTCACTGAAGATGAGCATCATGAGTCAGAGTCAACCGTGACGGTTCAACCGCCAACTGTACAAGAACCGAAAACGTCGGTCAGCGGTTGGTTACCACAAACGAGTGAAGCGTGGTGGCTAAGTGCTTCGATTGTTGGGTTGGGACTGCTCGTGATCTTAATTGGTTGTCAGTTAGTCAGTTACTTAAAAAAAAGGAGTTCATTATTATGAAGAAGACATTATTAGGACTTTTATTTTCAGCAGGATTAGTTGCATCGATGGGTTTGACCGCTAGCGCTGCGGATGAACCACAAATTTCTAATGGTACGGTTGGTTTCGAAGGTGGCGATGTGACCATCGATAACGGGGATACTGATTTAAAGGGTGCTAGCCTGGACTTTGGGACTAACAAAATCACTAATTCTAGCGTAGATGACAACTACAACAACACGAACAAAGCCGCAATGATTTCCGTTATCGATTTACGTGGGACTGCTGCGGGTTGGAAATTGAACGTTAAGCAAAATGACGTCTTCAAGAATGCCGCAGCTGCAGCTAACAAAGAATTGACTGGTGCGGTCTTAACCTTAAACGGTGTCTTGGACCCAGCAGCTTCAACGACTGGTGCGGACGCCACGGTTAACACGGGTGTTGCCCTGGATTCGATTGGTGCTGACAAACCAGTTATGAGCGCCGAAACTGGTAAAGGTAATGGGAAGAACGCGGCTAACATCGCTGCTTCAACTTTGATGGTGCCACATACGACTGCTCGGGCTCAAGGGAGTTACACCACGACCTTGACTTGGAGCTTAAACGCAACTGTAGCAAATAAATAATCTAGATTCATCGGAAAAATATTGATTATGACCAGTTAATATCATTTTTCCGAGTCATAATTAAGGGGGAAATGATGTTGACGAAGAAATGGTGGCAGTTAGGGTTAGGCTTGTTGATGGGGTTATTATGTGTGGGGTGGGCCCAGACCAGCTCAGCTAATTCGGTTGGGTTTGACGTCTTACCAGTGACGTCCAAGTACCAGGTCGATAAAGCCGTACCGTACTTTGATTTAAAATTAAAGCCTGGTCAAGAAACGGACCTGTCCGTTCGAATCAAAAACACCAGTAAGCAAGAAATTACGGTCCACACGACGATCGCACCAGCGACCACCAACGCTAATGGGGTTGTGGAGTATCAAACCATGCCTGACGGTCAAAATATTGATGAGCCTGCCAAGGTGACTCAGTTAATTACGACTGCCAGTGATAAAGTCACACTGGCTCAGGGGACGAGCAAAATCGTCACTTTTAAGGTCAAAATGCCGGAACACGCCTATGATGGTGTTGTGGTAGGTGGCCTGAGCTTCTTGAAAAAGGCCGCTAAGCAACAAAGCAAGAGTGCGATGGCCATTAAAAATCAGTACGCCTATTCAGTTGCCGTGGTCCTTCACGGTAAGCAGGCGCTGACTAAGAACAAGCTGACACTTGGTAAGATCAAAGCCACGCAAAACAATGGTTATAATCAAATCAGCTTAGCATTACAGAACCATACTGCAGCCTTCTTGAATCAGGTCACGACCGAGGTCAAAGTTTATCGGCGCGGGGGTCAAAAAGTCCTGTATCAACAGAAGAATCAACATGGTCAGATGGCCCCTAGTTCGGTCTATCAATTACCATTACGAGTCGGCCGCGATGCCTTGAAGCCGGGTAAATATACGGCGAAGTTAGCAGTGACATCCAAAAAGCAACACTGGATCTTCACGAAAGATTTTGAAATCACGAGCGAGACGGCCCGCACGTTAAATAAAACGGCGGTCATCGAACCACATACGAATTGGCAATTGTGGTTCAGCTTGGGTGGCTTACTAATTTTGTTATTACTAGTTGCCTGGTATATTCATCGCAAGCAACAACGCATCAAACGCTTAGAAGCACAACTTAAAGATAAACGGTAAGTATTAAGGGCTCGGTCAAGTTGACCGGGTCCTTTTTTTTCGGCTCAAGGTCAGAATCAGCCAGCTGAGAACCGCTGGAAACAGTGCAAGTTACCGTAAACTTGAAGTCGTGGCGCCGTCCTACGCCGGCTTTCAGGCATTCTAGGCAATGGCCGGAACGTGGTGGACACAGATTTAAGCCGACAACCCACGTCTTAAATACTGGTCTTACACGTTGCCTGCGATATGGATGAAACGTGTTCTGGTCAGACTGGGACTTCCGGTTAGCTACGCCAGAACGCCAAGCGGAAGTTCGCCGCTTAACGTTCTAGCTAGGCTAATCCTCAGTCTCAACCCGTCTGAACCTCACACTCTGGGAATCACTGAGCCTTGCCCAGAATACCTTCCAGCCGGGACAGTATTCGAAAGGCGGACATGTGTGGACTCAATTTTTGATGAGAGGATCGTTGATTCTTAGTAAACAGCCATTTTGGCAATAAACTGTGAGATCAATTTCTGATAGAACCTATCATACTCGTGTTCTAATTATAGGAGTCAACAGCATTACTGAACGTTGTCAGAATCTTCTCTAGTCACTTAAAATGTAAATGTCATAAATTTTTAATAGATGACAAATTTGTCAGCTAACTTCAAGAATAGTGTCCATTTAAATTGATCAATAATCTTCAGGAATCATATCAGTATTTATATTGGATAGGTATTGAAGTTCAATAAAGCGTCATAGATGCTAGTTCAAAGTTTGCATGAAGGTTCAGTCACCTAATGTTAAACGTTCAGTTGTTCCAAGATAGGTGGCCGTTCATCTGCCATTCGAGCGGGTTCCCGACTGGAGGGGCTGGCGGACAATGCTCAAGGGCTAGAAGAAGACTCGTATTTGAAATTGCGCAGTGGGTTGCTGCGTGAGTTCAAATCGATGTCCGCCCTGTTCCAGCGTTGTCAGCCGGCCCCGGAAGTCGGACTAAGGCGCGCATCGGCTGACGAACAGGAATCCACCAACCGGCACGTTTTAATCAGAATTCATAGCAAATTAGCCAGCGCCATGTGGCAGATTTTTGTAACTGAAGAACAGCAAAAAAGGAACTCAGGTTAGCGGCCGTTGAGGACGGTTTATTAGTATAATGGTAGCGTAGTTAATTCAAAAGGATGTGAGTGTCGATGAAGTATGAATGGCGGAAGCAAGAAAAGACGTTGTATTCGACGAAAAAACCAGCACAATTACTGACGATTCCAGCACAAACGTTTATGTCGTTACACGGGACTGGGAACCCGAACGGTCCGGCGTTTCAGGCACAATTACAGACCCTGTATCCAGCGGCATACGGCCTGAAAAGTGCGTACAAACAATACGCCCAAACGCAGGACTGCGAGTTTGACGATTACGTCGTCTTTCCACTCGAAGGTGTCTGGTCGCTAACTGAAAAGGGGCAGCAACTCGACCATTTAGATAAAAATGAATTCAGTTATGACATCATGATTCGGATTCCTGATTTTGTTCCTGAAGACTTGATTGAACCAGCGTTGGCGGCCGTTAAAGCGAAGAAACAGTTGCCGACTGAGCAGATTCAGATTTTGCATTTTGACGCCATGTCGGTCGCACAGATTCTGCATGTAGGGGCTTACGACGATGAACCGTCTAGTTTTGCCAAGATTGACGAATTAGTGGCGGCTGAAAATCAACAGCGTTTTAGCAAAATCCATCGGGAAATCTACCTCTCAGATGCGCGGTGGGTGGCGCCTGAGCGGCTGAAAACGATTTTGCGGTATCGGATTGCTCCTAAATAAGTTGTCGCTCTCAGGCTTATGGCTGTCATTTGTGAGACGTTGTGCATATAATTAAAGAATGAAATCGCATATAAAATTATAATCGTGGGGGTATCATCACAATGACACAAATAAAAATTAGCGCGCGTTTGAAAGCATTGTTGACTGCTAAGGGGTTTGCGGATAAACAGCTCGTCTTAGTGACTGACGATGGTGGGGGCAAGTATTCGTTGCACGGTGGCGCCTGCAGTATTGGGACGAAATTTACGCTGATCGTGCTCGACCAGTCGGATCCTGAGTATGATGTCGCTGTAGACAATAACCAGCAGTTGGCATTGTGGACTTCAGCTTACGACTTGATTTTCTTTAATGACGGGATTCAAATGGACTACGACCAGGGGCGCATCTCCATCAAGGATAATGCGCACATGCTGGACAATGCGGTGCAAATTGCCAAGGGCGCCGAAGTGCTGGCGGCGTTTGAACAAGGGGTACCAGCAGATAATTTGACTTGTTAGGTCGCAGATAATGAAGAAGGAACCAGTAATGAAGGCAGTTGTTTTTGATGATTTTGGTGGTCCGGACAAGTTGCATGTCGCTGAGGTGAAACGACCCACGACAATCGCAGAGACCGTCCTCGTACGGGTGACCGCGGTGTCCGTCAACCACGTGGATACGTTCGTGCGTAGCGGGGCGTTTAAAACGCCATTAGCGACACCTCATATTGCGGGACGGGATTTAGTTGGTCGCGTGGTCGCAAGTTCACAAGCGGATTTTAAAGTTGGTGACCGAGTCTGGACGAACTCAATGGGCTACGAGGGCCGGATGGGTGCCACGGCTGAATATGTGGCGGTGCCAGTTGACCGGCTGTACCATGCGCCAGATGGTGTGGATGGCTTGCAACTGGTTGCGGCGGTGCATTCGGCAGCGACCGCGGCCATCGTCCTGTACGATGTGATGCAGGTTCAAGCTGGTCAGCGGTTACTCATTGAAGGAGCCGCTGGAAATGTCGGCCGCAAGTTGATTCAACTAGCGGCCGCGGCTGGTGTCACGGTGGTCACGACGTCCGCAGCCCGCGACTTCGACCAATGCCAACGACTTGGAAGTCAAGCTTGTTACGATTATCAGGCTGGCTTTGAAGACCAGCTGGTGCGTGACGAGTGGACGTTTGATCATGTTATCGATACGTCTGGCCGGGTCGCATTGGCGACTAATCTGGACTTGCTACGACTGGGTGGTGAAGTCACGCTGATTACCGCGCCGAAAGACGATCAATTCACGTTTGGCGTGCGGGCCTTTTACATGGCGCAGAAGCGAATTAACGGCTTTGTGATTAGTCATGCCACTGTTGATCAGTTGGCGCGGGCGGCAGAAGTCTTGAACCAAGCTTTTAGCGCCGGGCAATTGCTAGACGACCAAGTTAGTCAGCAGCATTTTTCAGATGCCCCGCGCTGCCACCAGTGGCTGGAAGACGGTCAGGACGGGCACCAGCGCTTTGTTTTGTTACCAGATTGATGAGAGTTGAATCGACTGCTGGACTTAGCGCGGTTGAACCCAGTGTGGCCGAAAATTATCGGTTGTCGTGAGATAAAGCTTAATTAAAGTGTTACTGATCATTGGCGTTGATGGCTAAAAGCTGTCAGCGCCATTTTCGATATTCAGTCCATTTATTGGTGATATGCCAGCATTACAGCTAGCCTTTGAACAGGTCACGGCTAGTTGGTGTGGCCTGCTTGTCGCGCCCAATTTTCCACTGAGATTGGTAGCTTGTACGTCTCACGATTGGGCATCTAACTGAGGCGTCACGCCCCACCAATATTATGAATCTGTTTAACCATCACACCGCCAAAAAACAAAATTATTGATTTAATCTCGCGCCAACCCTCGCAAAGGAAGTTCGACTAAGTAACCCGATAAAAGCACTCAGGATAGCGCTTACACGAACCCGCCCGGTTTGTAAATATAGTTAACGTTATGTATTATTAGCACCTTTGTGTTGAAGCTCGATATAATGAAAATGTGGTCAAAGGAGTCGGCATTTAAATAAATTAATTAATGGTTAGCGATTGTTGGGGGAGGTTGCCACGAAGTTAAGTGCCAGTTAGTTATCCAATCAAATTACATCAGTCGCATTTATAATGACCACCGTTCTTAGTTGATGAAAGCTTAACAAGCGCTGGTAAATGAAAAAGGGGGATTTTATATTATGAAGTCAATGTTAGGACACTTATTAATGGCAGGCACCTTATTAGTTGCAGGGAGCATGCCGATTGTGGCAAACGCCGCCGAAAACCGGAGTGGGAGCACGAATCTGCAAGCGGAATTCACGAAGAGTACGTCGACCGTCACACCAGTTGACCCGACCGACCCGAACACACCAAGTACCGGTGGTGATGATAATAACGGTGCGACACCTGGTGGAGACTTGTCTTTGATTTACGTCTCCAAATCGTTAGGATATGGGACGCATGAAATCGACGTTTTAAATGACCAACAGTATACGCCGGATTTGACGAGTGCCAACACCAATTTATGGAAGGGCAACATGGTTGTCGAAGTTTCGGACGTTCGTGGGACTAATGCCGGCTGGAAGCTGACGGTAACGGGGTCTAATTTGACTGGTCTCGACGGTACAACGGCGAAAGGTGCGACGCTGAGCTTGCCTAAGGGTGACGTTTCCAACAGTGGTACCGATGCAAACGGTGCCGTTGCGACTGCTTCTGAAGTGGCATTGAACGGGACAGTTGGTTCGAGTGCCGTCTTGAATGCAGCTAAGGGCGGCGGTGCCGGGGTGACCGTCAGTCAATTAAATCCAAGCAATTTAACGTTGAATATCAAAGCGAACACGGTTAAAGCTCAGACCTACAGCGGTAACTTGAACTGGACGTTGAGCGATTTACCAGCTGAATAACTGGGTCGATGGGACGGTGACAATCGCCCCATGTACATACGCGAGTGTCGGGGGTGAAAGGATGCAATTAATGAAACGAATCATGGTCGCGCTGGCCTGCTTGGTATTGGGGTTACAAGCTGGGCTCGTGACGAGTTTTGCGGCGGGGGATGCCAGCAGCAAGTCGAGTAGTCAAGCGAGTCAGAGCAACGACATCGGTTT
This sequence comes from Lactiplantibacillus sp. B652, assembly GCF_023806745.1. Classification (NCBI taxonomy): domain Bacteria; kingdom Bacillati; phylum Bacillota; class Bacilli; order Lactobacillales; family Lactobacillaceae; genus Lactiplantibacillus; species Lactiplantibacillus sp. B652. Next base: position 54,708 of record NZ_JAMSKY010000006.1, read on the forward strand.
TAGCGTCGCTGCTAAAATTCCTAGTAATCAGCTTGATCAGCATCAATCGTATTTTGATTTAAAGATGACGCCGGGACGCCAACAAAAAATTCAAACGACGATTTATAACGTGACCAATGCTGAAATCAAAGTTCAGACGGCGATTCATACCGCCTACACGAATGGTAATGGGATCATTGAATACGTGACGCCAGCCAAAAGCTTTGACCCCTCACTGAAATATCGGATGTCACAATTGACAACGATTGACGGCCCGAAGACGGTCACGATTCCAGCGAATGGGTCCAAAGTTGTGACGGCGACAATCAAGATGCCGAAAGCTGCGTTTAATGGCGTGGTACTCGGTGGTTGGTATTTCAAACGCGTCAGCAATAAAGTCACGGGACACGTGAAGGGATCGATGAACATTGCCAATCAGTACTCCTACGTTATCGGTCTGAAGTACACGATGGGCAAATTGCCGGCGCCACAATTGAAGCTAGATACGGTCACGGCCGGGATGCAAAACTACCGGCGAGGGATTTTTCCACAACTACGTAATGTCAGTGCGGTGATCGTGCCCAAGCTGACGCTCAAAGCGAAGTTGACCAGCAAGAATAGCGGCAAAGTGGTGAAGACCTTTAGTCAAAAGGACGTGCAGTTAGCGCCTAATTCCGTCTACAAAGTGCCGATTCTGACGGGAACGAATCGGTTACAGGCCGGCACCTACCATGTTCATTTAGTGGCGCAGAATCAGGACCATCGCTGGGTCTTTGATAAGGATTTTGTCATCAGTACGGCCGCTGCGGATAAGTACAACCAAGCGTCAGTGGATAATTCCGGCATCAATGTCGGGTGGTTCATTCTATTTGGGGCGCTAGGTATGCTGATTGTTGGGTTGATTGGCGTCTTGATTTTCTTAAAGATTCGTAAACGGCGACGTGCATAGTTTAAAGTGTATGGAAATGGGGGAAGGGTCATGCCGATTAAACGATGGCGATTAATAGTAGGCGTTGTGCTGGTGCTAGGCTGGCCACTGTCCGCTCAGGCGGGTACTCAGGGGCGAACTGAGATCAGTGTCGGCTTTTATGAGACGACGTATGACGCTGACCGCATTATTCCAGCGCGCGATATTCCGGATGGCAGACGGCCCTATGTTCTCAAAACGACGAAACAGCGGCCAGGAATACAATCTCCAGTGACACAGCCGACGACCGGTACTTCGCGTCAAGGGCAACCAACGAACACGATTGCGGGCTGGCCGACAGCCTTGGCGAGTGGGCGGTTACCGCAAACCAGTGAGCGCGCCAGTTTATGGGGATTACTCGCTGGCATGAGTTTATTAGCCGGAACGCTGCTGGGCGCACTTTACCGGCAATTAAAGGAACAGTTTGGGGGTGACGCTGGTGTTTAAACAAATTATGAAAGGACTATGGCTAGCTGGTTTCAGTCTGGTTCTAATCTTAAGTGGGCTGAGTTTAAATGCTGGTGCGGCGACCCTAACGGATAAGATGACGGATGTGAAGTCGAATGCCGCCTTTCAGGTAACCCCAAATGGGAACGTTGTTGGTAGTAACGTCGATGAAGGGTTGTCGACTTATCCGTCCGTGTCAGCGATTACCGCCAATTATGCCGATAATGGCCGAATCACGAAGCAGACGACCAAGATGACGGTCACCATGAGTGGGACGATTGGCTTAAGATCCAGTAAGTCAACGATAACTAAGGCGTACTATGACATTATGACCAAGCCGGCAAGCGACAGTTTTACCGGGACGACGTTAATGACGACCACGCCAGCAAGTCTTGGGAGCGGTAATTCTTTCAGTATCAGTTCATCCAAACAAACCCAGACGTTAGCGGTCAATTTTCAAAATATCAAGACCGCACTCCCGATTTATGTCGGCTTCCGGATTACCGTGAATGGGCAAGAAGGAACGTATCAAGTCGGTAAGTTTTCTGCCCAGACACTGTCGCCTAAAATTACCGGGACGCTCTATTCTACTGACACGGTCATCAAAGGTACTGGGACCCCTGGCAACACCATCAGCAGTAACGTTAATGGCGTGACAACGACGGTCGGTAGTGACGGTACGTATACCTTGAATCTCGGGACGGCGTTAGGTTCGTTGTCTTCAGTGACAGTGACTGAAGTGGATGAGGTGACTGGTGACAATGGTACGGCGACGGCCACTGTGACGCCAAAGAAACTCAATATCACGAGTTCGAAGACGGCTGTGGATGTCTATCCAGGTGATTTGGATTCGTTGACGAGTGACTCGGCGGTGGTCGCGTGGTTGGTCAAACAAGCAGGCATCGTTGCGACCAATCCGGATAGTGCGACCGATACGATTACCTATGCAACTCAGGAGACGGGTCTAGCTAGCAAATTAAGCGCGTTAGCAGTTGGCGGCAGTACCACGATCAACGTCTATGGTAAGGGGAGTTCCGGACTACAATCGGATGCCAAGACGATTACCGTCACCATGCGCGATGGCACTTTGAGTCTCGGCACACCCCCAGCCAGCCTGACGTTTGGAAGTTTGACGATTCCATTCAAGGAGACCCTGTATCAGCCGACGAGTAGTTGGAATATTGTCGTCAACGATACGCGTAAGACTGGCTCAACTTGGTATCTCCGCGCAACGGCGACCGCGATGAAATCTGCGACGAGGACCCTTAGCGGCAATCTGATTTATCTAAACGGTAGTACCAAACAAGTCTTGACGAATACGTCTGTGACGGTCGCTTCCGGCAGTAAAGTGGCGGGCAAGACCGCGACGACTGCCACTAGCGACTGGTCAGCCAGCAAAGGCATTTTACTAGACGTCCAGCCGAGCGTTCAAGTCGATAGTTATAGTGGATCCGTTAATTGGACGTTGCAGGATACGCCGTGAGTGATTTTACAGTGCGCCTATTAATTGGACCCTGTCGATTAATGAAGGTACTGATTTGGTGAGCGTCCACCGGGAACATTCTAGTGCAGATTTTTGGTAGGCGCAGGAAGTGAATTGCTCGCGAAACAATGAATTGGATACCGGTGTGGCGGGCGTGGTCGGCACGACTAGTTGGTGTTGAATCGATCAGACAATAGTCTGGCCACTAAATCTGAAAAAATATGCTTGCTTCAATTGCAACTAATAACGCTTGAACATTGTCAATTCAGTGTTCGAGCGCTTTTTAGTTATTGACATCCTGAGCCGTGAAAGGTAGGCTAAAAAATAGTTGGCGAGCTGCGTTTGAAGCTCACGTCTGCTGATTTTGCGAGATTATCGCAACTAATGAGCGCCCATACTGACCAAAATTTAGAAAAACGCTTACAATAGTAATCAGTATTGTGATATTTTTTTGACATTAGACGTTCGGAAGTTCACTTAACAAATAGATTTTAATCCATTGAGAGGTGGTTGTATGGCAACAGTTTTCTTCGTATTGTCCCTAAGTTCTGGCATGTTTGAAATGTTATTTCTAATGATTGCGTTTCGAGAATATGTCACTTGGCGCATCAGCATCGTCTGGGTCCTCCTGATTTTGCTCGTGCAGGCGTTTGGTGAGGGGTGCACGCTGCTCTTTCCGCACGTGCCACTGGTCTTTTTCTGGATCATACCCTTAGTCGCGGTGAATACGTTCATGAGTTCACGGCTGTTATATACAAAATGGTTACTAATGTTACCGGTTGCAATTTTTCTAAACGCGGTCAAACGGCTGATTAGTGCCGTGATTGCGGTTGCGGCTAAAGCGCTGATGGCACCGACCGCACCGATGCTATTACGGCAGGCGATTGGCTTTGACATCACGGCGGATTTAAATATTTTGGTCACCGTGATTGTCGACTTGCCAATTGTTTTGGCTCTGGCATTCATGGCGCATCGCTGGTTAGTGCGGGTTTCAGCAGCTGACTTTTTGCAGCGGGCACGGGTTGACGCGAGTGATTATTTGCTCGTGCTGTTATTCTTCATCATTTACGTGATTGCGTATGTTTTTGCGATGGAATGGACGGTCAATTCGCAGACTTACATGGCGATTGCCGCCAGCGTCACTTTTGGCATCATCGGCCTATACTTAATTAATAATAAAAACAGTCATTTGAATGACGCCCAATTATTATTAGAAGTCTCCAATTATAACGAATTACTTAGTCACCACAACCGCGACTTACACCTCTTCAAGCATGACTATCAAAACGTTTTACTCAGCTTGTCTTCGTTTATTAAAAACGACGATATGCCGGGGCTTAAACAGTATTTTGAAACGGAAGTCTTGCCGAGCAGCGTCCGCTTGAATCAACAGTCAGAACTCGCAAGCCTGAGTCGCTTGGCTATGCCGACCGTTAGTGGCCTGATTTATGCCAAGCACGATGCGGCGATGACGCAACACGTTAATCTGCTGGTCTATATTTTAGAAGATGTTGAATTACCCAACGTCCCACAAATTAAAGTCGTCCGGATTCTGGGCAACTTGCTTGATAATGCGATTGATGCCGCATTGCGGGCGGACCAGCAAGTCAAGCTGACGGTAACCAATCAGGACGAGCACACGGTAAGTTTTACCGTTCAAAATCAAATTCCGAATGATGAGACTTTGGATTTGTCGGTGATCAAAAAGAGTCGGTTTACCACCAAACCTGGTCATTTGGGTTATGGCTTAAGCAGTATTGAACAGTTGACGACCGATAAATTACAGGTCAATTATGCCATTGAAGACACTGATTTCGTGGCGGAACTGATTGTTGAAGGTTAGCGTCCATTGCGATAAACTGATAGTAGAAGTTGAAAGGAAATGAGTCAAATGGCAACCTTAACCAAATTACCCAACATTGGACCGACCTTAGCCAAGCAGTTAGAAGCAGTCGCGATTACGTCGCCTGAGCAACTCTCGACCATGGGTAGCAAGGATGCGTTTGCGGCCATTAAGAAAGTTAATCCGCACGCTTGTATCCAATTGTTGTATTCGCTGCAAGGTGCGATTGAAGACAAGCCTTATACGCAACTGCCAACGGAGACACGCGAAGATTTGAAGCAGTACTTTAGAAGTTTGGCCTAGTGTGAAGCACTTCATAAACGGTGGGCAAAGTGCCTGATGGTGGTTAAAGCTTAATCGGTAGAAAAAGTTCGGCTGCGGCCGGACTTTTTTGTCATGACGGGAATCAGTGTTTTGTGATGACGATTATCGTGGACACTATTATAGTGTGAAAAATCTAATAAATCTCATAATCAATGCTGAATGTGTCTGGAAAGTCAATGGTATCAATGCTTTCATTGTGAATAGCAACTGTCAGTTATTGATTTCTGATAAGTGTATTGATTGTTTAATCAAAATCATTTGATAGAATCATTAATATACAAGAGAATTGGTTGGTATTATAAAACGTTAACTTGAGCTGCAAAATAAGAGGTAGTGGACAGTTACAGCAAATCGGCACCAATTTAGGTTAATTAATATCGACTGAGCATGCAAAGGGGATATTAGCGTAATGGGGACTGAAATACAATTTGTACAATATCTACATCAGATGCGTGACTACAACGATCAACATCCGACCACTAAGGGATTGATCTTATTGGGGTATTTGGAACGGGATTTTATTCGCTTTTACAGGGCTGGAAAAGTTGAGGAGGGCATTCGATTTGTGAAAGAAAACCTGACTCGTTCGCGTGATCTATTAAATAAGTTATCGAGTGAAGAAAAGCAGCTCCAACTGAGCGCACTAGTGGATGTGCTCGCCTTTGAGGGCATGCAAAACCATGCGGAGATCTACGAATTTGTACAGCTTCGTAATGATTACCATCATTGGCTCGATAAGTTGCCAGTGACGACCGAGCGCTATCAGCCGTTAGTTGTGCAAATCATTCGCGATTTTGCGGCCATCGCACAGCCGAATGCCCTGACTTATAGCGCGCATCTGGAATCGACCTTAGACGTGTTGTATTACACCAACGCACATTTGCATGACCATCTGACCGTCAAAAAAGTCCTAGCCCACGTCAATCAGCGGTGTAATCCAGAGACGGTGCGGCGCGCTTTCAGTCAAGAGATGCACATGTCGATTCGCGACTATATCAACGCCAAAAAGATTCAGGAGGCGGAGCACATGCTGCTGGCGACTGATCACACGATTCGCGTGATTGCCGCCGAGCTGTCCTTTTACGACGCGGCTGATTTTTCCAAACGTTTTAAGAAGGAGACCGGGCAAACGCCACTGGAATACCGGCAAGAAAATACCCGGCGCGCTTGAGTATGAGGTGAGTGCTGGCTTGCGGCATTAGCCCCCTGATGATGGCTGGTAAGCGGTGTTGTTGTGGGTGGAGATTCAATCTATGTCGTAATTTGATTAGAATTAGTATTACTAAAAATGCCAAGTATGGATTTGTAAAGTCCATACTTGGCGTTTTTAGAGTGAAAAAGAATGTTGATTCATTTATGCATTTATTGTGAAGAGAAATAAACTCATGGTAAGGTTGTTGATTTCCGCTATGTGCTAGTTAGCAGTATGATTATTTAATTCTTTATCTTTATCAGATTTGTGTTTACGGAGAAAATGAATGCTAAGTGTTGCTACAAATGCACCAAGAACAAATATACTGAAGAAGGTATTGGAAAGCTCAATACCAATTGCTGGAATACTGAGACCAAGCTTCAAAGCAATGAATCCAATCAAAACATATGCCATGACTAACAGCTCTGGTATTTTTTCTAAGAGCACAATCATCATTGATGCAACGAATCGCATGGCTAGAATACCAATCATACCACCTAGCAATACAATGACAGGATTATTATCTAATGCAAGCGCGGTTAGAATAGAATCAATCGAAAAAACAAAGTCTAGAAATATAATAGCAGATACCGTTTTCCAAAAAGATTTAGGTTTAATGTTAGTGGCATTATCAGTGGAACGATTCATTCCTTTATGTTGTTCATAAAAGAAATGAACAGACATCCATAGCAAATAGCCAGCACCGAGTGCCTTCACTAGCCAGAATTTAATCAAAAAACTACCAAGTCCAATAGCGATGAATCTGAAAATATAGGAACCCCATAAGCCCCATATTAAGGCGGCATCTTCTTTTTTACGATCTTTTAAGCTAGACGTTTGTGCAGCCAACACGACTGCATTATCGACAGATAGTAGGCATTCCATGATTGCTAGGGTGGCGATTGTCATCCAGCCACTAGTTGTCATGACAGCTGCCTTCCAATCGGCTGCTGCAAAAAAAGGTCCATAAAGCTTGATTAATAAACTCATGAGTAACCTCCTTGTCTCTCTGATTAAATATATTATATCGAACATGAGTATTGATTATTTTTGAGAAGTGTTACATGGTGCAACAAATTCTTAAAGAGCATGCAGTTAGTGTTTAAAATTGAAATATGCAAAGGTAGTTTGAATACAGTCGTATGATTGTATGAGCTAATTTTGAAAGACAAACTTTCCAGTAAGTTGATATCTAGATGAATTTAATATGTAAAAAGCATCTCTAAGTTAATTAGAGATGCTAACGGGGTATATTGATATTATTTAAATAGTGCCACTGGTACTTTAATTACAAGCTTTCGTACTGAAGATGCTTTCTCAACATTAATGCAAGCTTCATGTGCATCTTCAGGAAACAGAATCACAAAGTCGCCAGGATTAACCAATACATTAGTGGTAGACCCTTGGTATTTTTGATAATAGTAAGCATCTTTTTGAGATAAGGCATCGGTTTTTACTTTTAACTGAGAAGCTGAACATACACGAATATACTCACTACCATGTTGAATATACTGGAAGTCAATGTTATTGACATGACTTTCCCAGCGGCCTTCATTTTCAGCTTTTGTCAAATATTCTTGCACATTCGCGGATATATTTGATGTAATTTTGTGATGACCAACATCAAGTTGCGTTAAGTCTGTAGTTTTCAGAAATTCAAGAACTGGGTTGAATTCAGTCCTATTTTCTAGCCAAGTTGCGGTTTTACTATCAATACTTGCAATAATCATAAGAATGTACCTCCAAATTTATAAATTATACCGTTGTTACCTATCTATCCATCATGATAGCTTATCTGTAACAATGAGTATGCTTCGGAGACGATTTGATTTGAAACAGATTTGAAACTAGATAAATAAATAAGGACGTAACGTTTCAATTAAGTACGATTAGGCCTGTTTCAGATAGCGCCAGAGTGTAGCGCGAGAAATACCAAGGACTTTTGCAGTTTTTGTTCGATTATTATTATTTGCGGCTAAAGTACGCACGACAATTTCTTGGACCATATCTGAGAGTGTCTTTCCCTGTGGCAAACTAGATATTTCTTTTGTTGGCTGATGATTCTGTATAAAACGATTTTTCTGATCAGTGGCAAGTGCCATTCGGATTTCATCAATCCCAATATAGTCTTGAAGAGTACTAGCCATGGCAATATTCAGAACTTGATAAAACTGAATGAAGTTTTCAGGCCATGACTCGTTTAAAATGAAATCGAGTGCAATATCGGAGACCCCCATGATTGAAGTGCCATGTTCGCGATTATAAGTATTGATCATGCCAGTTAATAATTGAACAATTTTTGCTCCAGTTACGTTTTGAAAAGAATCAAGCGTTAGCGTACGTGCATAATCTAGTAATGGTTTGATTTCTGTAGAAATTCCGTCATCTGGACTTTGTTTAAAAGTGAAGATAACTTGATTACGACTTGCTAGCTGCGTTTGAATTGTAAATTCAACTAAATTACGTTGGGTAATAGCATTAGCGCGATTTAATCCTTCAAAGACAAAGCATTGATTCGTGCCATATAGCGGTGAATTACTTTGGTTCATGAGTTTATTGAATGCATCTGCCTTTCCCATATCTAGGTGGTGAATGGGGTGTGCTGATTGGAGACCTTCTGCGTGCAATAAATCAGCAATATAATTTTTACCAGATCCAAGTGCCCCTATGATAAGAACTGGCCGGTTTAAGCGAGAATATGATTGAATAAGATTAAAAAAAACAGGGGGTTGCGTTAATTTAAAATATGACGCAAAGGCATCTTTGAGGGCTGGATCCATCGGAAGAGAAAGCTCATCTGTTTCATCACGCTTTTGAGGGCTCCCCCATTTCCCGATAGTATAAACTGTTAGGTTTCCATTTTGGTAAGGTGTCAGCTTGTAGCGAACGGTGTTTAAGGCAAAGTGATTGCGGCCATTGTGAATTGCACGAAGTACTGACTTTTCTAATGACTCATCCTTAGTGAGCAGTTTTGAGGAAAAGAGTGGAAGTTGTTGAGAAGTCATTGTAATTGTTGGAATATTTAAATTATCCAGAGTATTTGCCAAGGCATCAGCTAATTCACGCTGAGTGTCCATTTGATTAAGAAAGTTCAGTCCGTTACGAAATGCATTTATCACACTTTCTTTGCTAGTCGTGATTAGTAATGTGGTAAATCCAGCAGATTTAGCTGAAGCCTCTGTACTCGTGTCGCAGATTAGTGTGCTAATGTCTTGACCACTTAATGTGCGTAGTAAGTCAGGTAATTCATTTTCGTGTGCAATTTCATAAATCGGTGTTTTTAAATTAAAGCTCTTGAGCACTGCTTTGACGCGCTGAGTAAAGGCTGCAAACGCAACGATGGCCACCTTGGATAGCCGACTGGCGGTCTGAATGGTTGAGAGTAAGTCGTATTGGGAAACCCCAATATCAATGATTGGTACTTTTGTCATTTTCTTAAGAAGTGTAGCAGTCCCGCCACGAGAGATGATTAGATCGTAATTAGTTTGAAGTGCATCTGTAATTATCGTTATATCATCTTTACGATCAAAGCGAATGAAGTCAAAGAGTGGTTGCCTGATATTCTTGTCAGTAATCAGTTCGCGACTAACTTCCTGAAAGAGCATGTTTAGACCTTGATAAGGTGCCACACAGAGAATCTTTTTCAATATTTTCACCTTCCTGTTTCATTTCGAAACAATTATATACATAAGTGGACCTAAATGTAAACGTATTCAATAAACTATTTCAAAATTAAACAGTTCATTTCTAGTAGTGAAGTTCTGTAACCGGTACGATTGGACTTGTAAGAAATAAAGGCAGTCAGGCCTAAAATTGGTGGTGAGTATATGAAAAAATATCTGATTATAGCGGATGATTTCACGGGATCCAATGATACTGGAGTTCAATTAGCTAACTTAGGGGTAGATGTAAACGTTCAGTTCTCGGTAGCTTCACCCCATAAAGGAACAATCGTGCTTGATACTGAAACAAGGAATTCGTCGACTGAAGAAGCTGCAGATCGTTTGAACAGTCTTTTACAAAAGTTGGATTTTAAGCAATATGATGAGGTTATCAAAAAGGTTGATTCCACATTGCGTGGTAATATTTCGATTGAAATGCGATTACTCGCTTCGTACTACCATCCGGATATTATTGCTTTCGCACCAGCTTTGCCGGACCAAAATCGAGTGGTAGTTAGGAGTACTTTGAAAGTAGCTGGAATTCGTGCAATGAAAACTGATTTTGCCAAGGATCCAATTAAGCCGATTCGTACTGATGATGTACAGAATCTGATGGAACAGGCTTTTCCTGGTGAACCTTTACGTCACTATTCAGTGTCCGAGATTCGTGATTCAGAGTTCCACGTAGAAAATACTCGTTGTGTTAGCTTTGATTCCGAGAATAATCAGGACCTAATAAGAATTGTCCATGCGTTGCGTCAAACGACTAAAAGAATTCTATGGGTAGGCTCCGCTGGTTTAACTTCTGCGTTGCTAATGAAGGATTTTTCGGTTGCACCAGCCCTTGGGCTAATAGGAAGTGTCAGTGAAGTCACTCGCAAACAATTACATGCGGCAGAGCAGAATGGAATTAGATTGGTAAATATCCCAATTTATGAAGCATATAAGCAACAAACGTATGCACCATATGTTGATGCAGCAACAACGGCATTACTGGCAGGACAGGATGTAATTCTAATGTCCTCAGCTTCATATGATCGTAGTGAGTTGGACAAAACGCTGACAGCCCTGGCAAAGTACAATTTGAGTGATGAAGAAATTAATAGCCTAACACAAGCTGTTCTTTCTGGAATTTGCCGCAAAGTGCTTGCAAAAGTGAAAGTATCTGGATTATTTGTATCCGGCGGGGAAACTGCGAAAGGCTTTTTACGTATTGGTAAAGCTGCCGGGGCAAAAGTCATTACTGAACTGGCGTCTGGTGTACCTTTGTTGGAGGTACAACAAGGTGATTTTTCAGGGATGCGAGTGGTCACAAAAGCGGGAGCGTTTGGGAACCAGGATTTGATAAATTTTGCTTTTAAAAAAATTAAGAGTATGAATCAATGCGTATAAGAATGAATCATTCATGGATTAAAGGAGGCAGTATTTTATGAAGCTAGAGGACAGTTTAACAGATAGTTTCCAAGTGGCGATTACCTTGCCCGAATCTGGAATTCAAAGTCATGCATCAAATCTGTTAGTTTTGCCGAGTGGTGATACGTTATGCACATGGTTCTCCGGAACTGAAGAGGGTAAGGGTGATATCTCTATTTTTATCTCGCGGTTGAACCAAGGAGATGCACAATGGAGTTCTCCTGAAAAAGTTTCGAATAATCCAGGACGATCTGATCAGAATCCAATGCTTTTCCGAACGCCTGGTGGGGCGCTGTGGTTGTTATTCACTTCTCAAGATGGTGGTAATCAGGATACGGCTGTTATTAAGCGTCGAATTTCTAAGGATAATGGCAAGACTTGGGGACCGGAAGTACAACTTTTTGAAAATACCGGGCTTTTCATTCGTCAAGAAATGTTGATTACAGATGCACAAGAGTGGGTTCTACCAATTTTTCATTGCGTAATCAAGAATGATGGAAATCCATGGGATGGGTCTTATGACTATAGTGCAGTATTAGTGACGAATGATGAAGGTAAGACTTGGAAAGAATACAAGGTGCCAGACAGCCTTGGATGTGTACACATGAATATTCAAAAGTTGAAGGATGGTAGCTATGTTGCGTTTTACCGATCACGTTGGGCGGATAAAATTTATCGTAGCGAAAGCACAGATGCTAAGCATTGGACGGCTCCAGAAAAAACTGAATTGCCGAATAATAATTCATCAATCCAGTTTGTAACGTTACAAAATGGTGATTTAGTAATGGCCTTTAATAAAGCTAGCCGTGATGATGCAACGGTACGTCGTACCAGCCTGTATAGTGACGGTATTGAAGATAAAAATGTTACATCTAACGATGATCAGCCACGGGCGTTTTGGGGTGCTCCTCGGGCCCCGATGACAGTGGCTGTTTCCGAAGATGGCGGAAAGACTTGGCCATATCAACGCAGCGTGGCAGAAGGTGACGGATTTGCTTTAACAAACGATTCAAAAAATAAAAAAAATCGAGAATTTTCTTACCCATCAATTAAGCAATCACAGGACGGAGACTTACTACTCACGTTTACTTATTTCCGTCAAAAGATCGCGTTATTAAAATTTAACGAAGAATGGATTAAAACAGGAAAGAAGGAAGCAAATTGACAGAAACAGCATTTTTAAGGATGCCGAAGAGTGTTTATGCAGGAGAAGACCTAAGTACGCATCTCGGAGAGGTAATTAACATTCAAGAAAATCGGCGAGTATTACTATTCACCGACAAAGGTATTGAAAGTAATGGGCTTGTTGCACCAATTGAGGCATATTTTCAACAGCATGACATTGATTATCGAATTGAGGATGAAATCACACCTGAACCGAGCTATGTGCAAGTAAAGGAATTACTTGAAAAAGTCACCACCTTTGATTTTGGAACCATTGTTGCAATTGGTGGAGGTTCTGTGATGGATGCTGCCAAGTTAATTTCATTATTAAGGGGAGCACCATATACTATTGAGGACTTGTTAGATAATGCATCAATTGCAAAGAAACAAGTTCCATCAGTAATGATTCCAACGACAGCTGGTACCGGTTCAGAAGCAACAATCAATGCGATTGTCACTATTCCAGAGAAACAAGTTAAGTTTGGAATTGTTTCTAGCGAAATGCTTCCAGATTTAGTTCTGTTGGATGTCAATAACGTTAAAAAATTACCAAAATCCATTTTGGCAGCATCAGCAGTTGATGCTTTAAGTCATTGTGTAGAATGCTATACTTCAAAAAATGCGACAACATTTTCCAATGATATTGCGAAAATTGGTGCCCGGTATATTTTTCAGAATATTATCACTGCTTATACAGATCCCGATAATGTTGAAGCACGAAAGGCGTTATTAATGGGGGCCTTCTATGGTGGTGTTGCGATTACGGCTTCAGGGACCACTGCAGTGCATGCATTATCGTATCCTTTAGGTGGAAAATTTCACATTGCCCACGGTGTTTCAAACGCGATTTTATTCCGTCAAGTGATGGAATTAAATGAAAATGTGATTATTCCTCAATTAGCTTCGATGGCGGACTTTGTATATCCGAATAATGGACAAACAGGCGCTAAGAGCAAAGCAGATTTCTTAATTTCGAAAATAGCGAATATCGTTAAAACAGTTGAAATTCCCACGGATTTACACAAATTTGGTGTTCAATCATCAGATATGGACTTTTTGGTTGATTCTGCACTACAGCAGACTCGGTTGCTTGATCATAATATGAAAAAACTCAGCCGAGCGGATGTTGAAGGTATTTATCGATCTGTATTGAACTGACATACAAATGAGGAGGAATAGATTCATGACAAATCAAATCGCACAAGGAATTATTGCAGCAATGGTGACACCGTTGAATGATGATAGTACGATTAACGAGAATGAATTACGTAACCAAGTTGACCGTCAAATCAATGCAGGCGTTAATGGGGTATTTACACTTGGAACCAATGGTGAAGGCTATATTTTAAACCATGATGAAAAGCTGAATGTAATTAAGATTGTGGTTGATCAAGTTGCACGTCGTGTTCCTGTATACGCGGGTACGGGATGTGTTTCTACGCAAGAAACGATTCAATTATCTAAAGAAGCTGAGGAAATTGGCGTTGATGCGTTGTCTGTTATCACACCATCGTTTGCAAAAGCATCTCAAGAGGAACTTTATCGTCATTACGAGGCATTGAACGAGGCAGTAAACCTTCCAATTTTGCTTTACAATATTCCTGCACGAACTGGAAATGCCCTGGAACCACAAACGGTTTCCCGACTCGCTAATTTGAAACACATTGTTGGTGTTAAAGATTCAAGCGGAAATTTTGATAATATTCTTCAATACATTGAGCTGACGCGTGATCGTGATTTTAAGGTAATCTCCGGTAATGATGCCTTAATTCTCTGGACACTCCAGGCTGGTGGATCAGGGGGGATTACCGCGATTGCTAATGTGTTGCCTACAGTTATGGTTTCCATCTATAAGCGTTGGCTAAAAGGTGATTTTAAAGGTGCACGAGCCGCACAGGATTCAATTCGACCATTGCGCAATTGTTTCAAGTATGGCAATCCAAATACAATTACCAAGGTAGCTACTAATATGATTGGTTGTCCTGTAGGTGAGACACGAGCGCCGTTTAATTATTTAAGTGAGGAAGGGCGTAGTCAACTTAAGGCTACTCTGCATGAATATTATAGTGACTTTTTCGTTAAGCCAGAAAGTGTGATTAGAGATGAATAAACCAGTTGTTGCAATTACAATGGGAGATCCAGCAAGTATAGGGCCCGAAATTTCCCTCAAAGCTTTTCAAAACACGGAATTATATGCAAAGTGCCGGCCGTTACTTGTTGGTGATGTGAATGTTCTCAATAAGGTTATGCAAGTATTGCCGGATCGTAAGTTAAATCTAAACGTTATTAAGACTGTCGAGGAGGCAAAATTTGAGCCGGGTACAATGGATGTTATCGACATGCAATTAGTTGATATTGACCAGCTTAAATTTGGTGAGGTTTCTAAGATGGCCGGGAATGCAGCATTCCAATATGTTAAGAAAGTGATTGACTTAGCACTAAATAAAGAAGTTGATGCGACAGTCACAAACGCACTGAATAAAGAGGCGATGAATTTAGCGGGACATCATTTTGCTGGACACACTGAAATTTACGCACATTATACACATACGAAAAATTATACGATGATGTTAGCTCACAAGAATGTACGGGTTGTACACATTTCCACTCACGTTGCGCTCAGAGATGCCTGTGACCTCGTGAAAAAGGCACGTGTTGCTGAAGTGATTAGAATCGCCGATGATGCTTGCAAGAGACTAGGAATTTCTGAGCCTAAAATTGGTGTGGCTGGATTAAATCCACATGCTTCTGAAAATGGGATGTTTGGCACTGAAGAGGCCGAACAAATTACTCCTGCTATTGAGGAAACACAGACAGAAGGTATCAATGTAGATGGACCTATCCCACCAGACACGCTGTTTCCAAAAGCAATTGGTGGTTGGTACGACATCGTGGTAGCAATGTACCATGATCAGGGGCATATTCCATTAAAAGTTCTTGGCTTTCAATATGATGAAGAAAAGAAGAAGTGGGGTAGTGTCGCCGGGGTCAATATAACACTTGGGTTACCGATTATTCGGACTAGTGTAGATCATGGAACTGCTTTTGACCAATCACTCAAAGGCACTGCCAATGAGATTAGCCTAGAAGATGCAATTGATTATGCCGTTCGTTTAGCAGTAAATTCTTAGAGCTTGAAAATAGTATTTTAGTAATCACTATTTAAATCAATTAACCTACTAATTGTAGTGGTAGATAAGGTGAGAGTGGGGTTTCAATTCTTACCTTATTTTTTATACGAAAATTCGGTTCGAATTTGGCTGAAGAATTATGAATGAAAACCAGACATCAGTCACAACTATAATTTTTACAAGTTTAATAGAGCTGTTTCAATACTAAACATTTTACTGGCCTCCGTTGCTTGGGCGGATTCGGATGGTGCAACATGAGACACTGAAAGCGAATGAAAGCGCTTCACGTCTAGATATAATGAGTGTATTAAATGGGTTGCGAATTTTTCTGGAGCATCCTCAATATAGGAGGCAATTATGACACTTTCCATGATTATTACACTAGGAATTACTGCCCTAATGATTATCTTGATTATGATGGATAAACTTCCATTCGGGGCACCACCCCTACTAGCATGCTTGTTATTGGTGATTTTTGGGATTACTGATATCCCGCATGCCTTTGCTGGATTTGCTAATTCAACCATTGTCATGTTAGCTGAGTTTATGGCAATCATTGCAGCATTGCAAAAGACGAGTATGATTGTCAAATTCAAAGAAGTTATGTTTAATCTGGCGAGTAAGGGCGGCTTAAGAGCCTATATTTTGATTATTTTAATTGTTATGCTATTTTGCAGTTTATTCGGTACGGGATCTACAGCATTTTATGTGTTAACAATTGGAATTCTCTCAACGCTACCATATAACAAAAAATTGCCACCGTCAAAAATCTTGATGCCAGCTGGCTTTGCCGCAAACCATCCATTATTACCATTCAATACCGCCTTGCAATATGGAATTTTGTTGGCTGTGCTGAAGTCTGCAGGGGTTACGGATCATGTGTCGGTCGTCAAATTTGTCGTAATTAACGTTTTTCTGTCCGCTGGCTTTTTACTAAACTGTGTACTTCAATATAAATTTATGCCGGATCATCCAATCAATAATCCAAAAGGAGAAACAAGTTCTGTCAGTTCTAAGCCGGATGTTAAATTACCAAAATGGAAAGAAAATATTGTTTATATCGTGTTTATTGGTGCAGTTATTGGGATGTTGTTTCAGGGGCAGATTGGAGATGCTGGATATGCAATTGCTGGTCTTGCCGTTGGTGTGATTCTCGTCATTGGGGTTCTAAACTTTGATGAAATTCGAGATGCACTCGCTGCACCAATCATTCTCATGTCTGCTGGTGTTATTGGGGTTGCAAATGCACTAGGGAGTACTGGATTAACAAAACTAGTTGGTGATACAGTTGCAGGGATGCTAGGAACCAATATTAGTGAGTTTGCTTTGGTATTTATTTTCTGTATTTTAACCAGCTTGCTAGCAACATTGACTGGTACAAATATTGGAACAGTTTATGTTTTTGCCCCGTTGGTCATTGCGACTTCAGTGAGTCTCGGCTTTGATCCTCGAGCAGCTGCAAGTGCAGTGGTACTTTCAGCATGGTGTGGACACTTCCTACCAATTGATGGGATGCCGGCTATGATTTTAGGTGCCGGGAAGTATTCCGCTAAGGAATTTTGGATATTCACCATACCACAATATTTCATTCGGCTATTATTTTTAACTGTCGGTTCATTGTTAGTCTTCCCATCTTAAGCAAAGTAATCTTTCCAAAATGGAGTTGTGATTGTTGAAGTTAACCGATTTATAAATAAATAATTTGATTGGTACTCACGCTTGTGTGGATAACAAGCGTGAGTGTTTTTTGCTGCAAAGATTTTTTTGAGCTCGGCTAACCAGATAGATCAAAGATAAAATGATTCTTCAATTTTAATCTAAAATAATTGCTTCTAAAATAATTGGCGGTAGCACAATAAAAAAAATGCTACAGCCTGGAAAAGTAAATGTGGTTCAACGCCCATTTTTTTTGAATTTTATCGTTGACAATTGTAAACGATGGCGGTAAGCTATTCATATAAATTACAAATGTAAACGACAATGCAAATTGGGAGATGGGTTGGATGATAACGAAAGCATTAGTTTTGATCATTGGATTGGCTGCGATTGGTTTTATTTTGTGGTGGTTCTTCGGCAAGCACACGACAGCGACGGTAACTGCGGATGGTGATGCGGACTTGCAACAAGTGGATGTCGAGGTCAATGGTGGTTATTCGCCGGAACAAGTTGTCCTCAAGCAGGGCGTGCCGGCCGTGCTCAATTTCACGCGTAAGGATGCGTCAGGTTGTCTGGATCACGTCGTTTTCAGCGATTTTGGAATCAATCAGGAACTCCCACAGAATCAAACGCAAACGGTCACGATTGACACTAGTAAAGCTGGTGAATACCAGTGGGCCTGTGGGATGGATATGTTCCACGGCAAAGTCATCATTAAATAAATACAACATTAATTAACGGAGGAATCAGATTATGACTGAACAAAATATTAACATTAACGTGAATGGTAAATATGAACCAGCTGAAGTGACGGTCAAACAAGGCGTACCTGCCCAATTGACGTTTACCCGGACGAGTACCCAAGGTTGTTTGGAACACGTTCATTCGACCGACTTAGGATTTGCGACGGACTTACCAATCAATCAGCCCCAAACGGTCACGATTCCAACGGATCAAGCGGGTGAATTCACCTTCAGTTGTGGTATGGACATGGTTAGTGGAAAAGTGGTGGTCCAAGGATGACAACGACGCGTCGGTTTTGGATTTCATTAATTTTTTCATTACCGTTATTAGCAAATATGATTCTGATGCCATTCGGTTGGATGCTGCCGGGTGGTGACTGGACGCAACTGGCACTGACGACTGTCATCATGCTCGTGTCAGCGCGGCCGTTTCTTCAAAGTGCTTGGGCGTCATTTAAAAAGCACCACGCCAACATGGATACACTGGTCGCAATCGGGACGGCCACGGCTTATTTTTACAGTTTGTACGCGATGGCGACCGGTCAAGCGGTCTTCTTTGAAAGCGCGGCGCTCGTGACGACCTTCGTTTTACTGGGCCAAGTCTTTGAAGAACGGATGCGGCATAACGCCTCGAACGCCGTTGCCAAATTAGTTGGTTTGCAAGCCAAAGAAGCGGAAGTTTTACGCGGCACCGAGTTTGTGCAAGTACCATTGGATCAAGTGGTGGTTGGTGATATTATTCGGGTCAAACCTGGCCAGAAAATTCCAGTCGATGGCGTCATTACGGCTGGTCAGTCAACCGTTGATGAATCGATGGTGACGGGTGAAAGTATGCCGGTTCAAAAGCACGAATCGGATGCCGTGATTGGTTCGACGATCAATAGTAACGGGACCTTCCAGTTTCGAGCTAGCAAGGTCGGTGACCAAACAATGCTGGCACAAATCGTTGAGCTGGTCAAAAAGGCTCAGAACAGTCACGCGCCAATTCAAAAGCTGACGGACAAAGTCTCTGATATTTTCGTGCCGGTTGTTTTAATTATTGCCATTTTGACGTTCCTCACCTGGTACGTGTTACTCGGCGCTAGTTTGGCGAATGCTTTGATTTTTGCCGTGGCGGTCGTCGTGATTGCTTGTCCATGTGCGCTCGGTTTAGCGACACCAACTGCTTTAATGGTCGGAACCGGTCGTGGTGCCAAGCTCGGAATTTTGATCAAAAACGGTGAAGTGTTGGAAGCCGTTAACGAAATTCAGACGGTCGTTTTTGACAAGACTGGGACGATTACTGTGGGCAAGCCCCAAGTGACGGATATCGTTGGCGATGAAGCGCAAGTTTTACGGGTCGCAACTAGCCTCGAAGCTGCTTCCGAACATCCACTCGCAGCTGCAATTCTAAAACGCGGCCAGGATAGTGCGATTAAAGCGCCCACGGCCACTGATTTTCAAGCGGTTGAAGGTAAAGGCGTCACCGCGCAAATCGACGGACAAGCTGCCGTTGTCGGCAATCATAAGCTGTTGATGGACGAGGCGATCAGCGATGACTTGGCTCAAGCCGCCACTAAGTTACAGGACGCGGCTAAAACGGTGGTTTACGTCGGCCTCAATCATCAAATTATTGGGTTGATTGCCATTCAGGATGTCGCTAAATCAACGTCCAAAGCGGCCATTGCTAGTTTGAAGGCGCGGGGATTAAAGACCGTTATGTTGACGGGGGATAATCCACGGGTCGCGCAGGCGGTCGCCGCACAAGTGGGTATCGATGACGTGATTGCGGACGTGCTACCAAGTGACAAGGCTGCCCACGTCGAAGCCCTTCAAAAGACGGGCAAGGTGGCCTTTGTCGGCGATGGCATCAATGATGCGCCTGCCTTGACCACTGCCGATGTTGGTATTGCGATGGGCTCCGGGACGGATATCGCCATCGATGCGGGTGGCATTGTGCTCGTTAAGAATGACCTGCGCGACGTTGACCGGGCGTTAGCCTTGAGCAAGAAGACGTTTAATCGGATCAAGCTCAACCTATTCTGGGCCTTTGTCTACAATGTGCTCGGTATTCCAGTCGCTGCGGGGGTCTTCTACGCGATTGGCCTGACGTTGAGTCCTGAGTTAGCGGGCTTAGCGATGGCGTTTAGCTCGTTGTCAGTCGTGACGAGTTCAGTCTTGCTCAACAAGGCCAAGCTGGGTACGGCGGCAGCACAACCAGCTTAAAGCGCGACGCATTTTGTCAGCGAGATACTGACGAACAATTAAATTGATCAAGTGAACCGGTGTGGTGCCTGTAATTAGGCACCATGCCGGTTTTTGTTTACATGAAAGTCGCATTGAATGATTGAAAATAACCGATAAACTTCACAAGACGGTGCAAATGAGTATTATATTTACACTAATTAAGTATCATATCGTTAGGGTGAAATCGGCAATTAGCCGGTATTAATAGGATTTGAACGTTTGTAAGCGATAATGAAAGCGTTTGAATTTGATTGTAGATTGTGTAACAATATGAATTGTAAGCGTTTTACATACTATTTGAAACGAGGGTTTGATTATGAAGATTAAAGCAGCAGTAGTTGATAAAGTTAATGATCCATTTGTCATTAAAGATGATATTGATTTGGCGGAAATGACACCCACTGATTTACAAATTAAAATCGTGGCATCCGGGATTTGTCATTCTGATGAAGCGATTCGGCGCGGCGATGCCTCACTCGGCTATCCCGTTATCTTAGGACATGAAGGTTCTGGGATCGTTGAAAAAGTTGGTTCTGAAGTCACTAATTTCGAAGTCGGCGATCACGTTATCTTGTCATTTTACGCTGACGGAACTTGTGACAACTGTTTGAAAGGGATGCCAACCAAGTGCCGGAACTATGCGGACTACAACTTGAGCGGGACCCGTCCAGATGGTTCTGACCATTTCCAAGAAAACGGCCAGCATATCAGTGACATGTTCGACCAATCCTCATTCACGACTCATACGGTGGTTGACCAACGCAATGCCGTTAAAGTGCCTAAGGAATTAGACTTACGGCGCTTAGGACCTTTAGGCTGTGGTTACGTGACTGGTAGTGGGACCGTCTTGAACAGTCTCCAACCACGTCCTGGGCAAACAATTGCGGTCTTTGGGACTGGTGCCGTTGGGTTAGCTGCTATGATGGCTGGTAAGATTTCAGGCTGTACTGAAGTGATCGCCGTTGATATTGTGGATTCACGGTTGGAATTAGCCAAGGAATTAGGCGCAACGCACGCCATCAACAGTAAAGAAGAAGACCCAGTCGAAGCCATCAAGAAGTTGACGCACGGCTATGGGGTTGACTTCGCTGTTGATACCACCGGTGTTGAACCAGTAATGGTATCCGCAATCCATGCCTTAGCACAAGGTGGGACCGCTGCTTTGATCGCCGTAACGTCTAAGAACATTACCATCAGTTCATGGAACGACCTTTGCGTTGACGATAAGAAAGTCATCGGGGTCAACATGGGTGATTCGATTCCTGGCGTTGATATTCCACGGTTGATCGACTTCTATCAACATGGTATGTTTCCATTTGAAAAGACTGAAAAGTTCTACAAGTTTGAAGATATCAATCAAGCCAATGCCGATTCTGGTAGTGGTAAGACCATCAAACCAGTCTTGATTATCGATGAAGACTACGTGCCTGGTAAATAAGCTTCAGGCTGATGCCTTTAACAGATTGAAATAAGCACAAAAACAACACCGCAACTCTAGCGCAAATCGCGCTGACTGCGGTGTTGTTTTTTATTGACTGTATTGCCGTTGACAGCTGTTAAACGGCGTGATACCCATGATTAGAACTTGATGCCGCGATGGTATTGTTGCCGGCTTTGATGAGTAGTTGCACGATGATTCAACATGTAAAGTCATCGGTAATCATTTAATGAGCGAGGCCATTAGAGATGAGTCGATGAACCAAGCCGTTTCAGAAACCGCTACCATTTAAGTGCTAGCGGCTAGCTTTAGCAATCTTGTACGCTGGGGCAGTCAGTAGGCACGGTTTTACTTCGCGTCATAAGCTGCTTGGAAAATCTTGATGATGTCTTCCTTGGTGCCTTTACGTGGGTTTGAGAAGGCGTTGCCGTCTTTGAGGGCGTTGCTGGCCATGTGCTCGAAGTTCTCGATTTTGGCGCCAATTTCCTTGATTGAGTGCGGAATCCCGACATCTTCACTGAGTTGTTTCATCGCTTTAATGGCTAATTCAGCGGCATCGCGGGTCGACAAGCCATCGGTATTTTCGCCCATGATTTTGGCCAGTTCGGCAAAGCGTTCTGGGCAAGCAATCAGGTTATATTCTTCAACGTAAGGTAATAATAGGGCGCAGCAGACCCCGTGTGGCGCATCGTATTGACCACCGAGTTGATGGGCCATCGCGTGCACGTAGCCTAAGTTGGCGTTGTTGAAGGCCATTCCAGCGAGCATTTCGGCTTCGACCATGTGGGTCCGGGCCTCGAGATTATGACCGTTGGCAACCGCTTCTCGTAAGGAAGATTCAATCAACTTGATGGCTTGAATGCACTGCGAGTCCGTGATCGGGTTATGGTCGACGGAAACAAAGGGTTCAATCGCCTGAACGAAAGCGTCCATCCCGGTAGCGGCGGTTAATCCCTTAGGAACGTCCAGCATCAGCGTTGGGTCGTTGAACGAAACCAGCGGCATGTTCCGCCATGATGCGACCACGAACTTGTAATGGGTGGCTTCATTGGTGATAACGCAGTGGCGGGTGAGTTCTGACCCGGTTCCGGCAGTCGTGTTGACCGCAATCAGTGGTGGCAGAGCGTTTTTGAGCGTTTCGATCCCGGCTAACTTGGTGATGTCGTCACCGTTAGTCATAATAATTCCCGCGCCCTTACCAGTATCATGCGCAGAACCGCCGCCAATCGTAATCAGTGAGTCGGCATGGTTGCTTTCGTAGAGTGCTTTGACGGCTTGAATGTTATGAATTTTGGGATTAGGTTCGACTTGATTGTAAATAACATAGTCGATCCCAGCAGCGTCGAGTGAGGCCCGGACTTGGGCAACGGCACCGTTTGGGAGACTCTCTAAAAATTTATCCGTGACGATGACGGGTTTGTGCATCCCCAGGGTCTTGGCACGGTCGCCAATCTTGCTAATCACACCGGGGCCAAAAAAGTTCACGCTAGGCATTAGGAAATCAAAATTACGTTCAGTCATATCAATTACCTTCTTTTATTGTAATTATTATCATTACTAATTTACAGCCCAAATTATAGTCGCAATAATTACAGTTTGCAATAGGTTTGACGAAAATAATGATATTTTTCACAATATCTAGTGATTGAGTAGGCGGTATCAGGTGCAATATTTAAGATTCAGTTGGCAGAATATGATTAAACTGGCAATCTATCACTTCAATATCTTAGAATATCAAAAACCACCCGTTCAACAATGATTCACAATCTCATTGCCAAACGCGCGGTTTTTAGTCTGAATGATTCAATTTTTGAGTTTAGTACCAGTGGTGATGTTGCCAGAATTTCTTGGCTTTGACCCAGGTGCCGTAGCGGCTTTTAACGTAGGTGTTGGCCCGCTTTTCCTGATTAACAGGGGATAAGTTACCATGTAAGTATGACCGCAATAGTTGGTAACGGCCATAACATTTACCATTGCGCGCGGTATAACTGTAGCCAGATTCGCGATAGGCGATCCAGTTCTTCGCGGCCCGGTTAGCCTTGGAAAGCTTGGCGTTGATTTTCTTGATCTTTTGCGCCTGCGTCAGCTTTTTTGAGGCTTGCGCTGTAATTGTCGTTTGTGGAATCCAGCTGCTAGCAACGTTGACCATCATCCCGAAAGCGCAGCCAATCAGTACCAGCCATAAAATTGATTTCAACCTAAAATTCTTCATCATGTATGTATACCCCGTTTTTACCCTTGATTTCGTCACTCAATTAACCTGATGACTGTAGAATACCCTAATTATGTTGCAGTTATGTTAAAACCAAGTTACTTAGTTATTAAATGAATATTTACTCAATGAAATAGTTAGCGTCAATAATTATTTCTCAACGGAACAACTTAATAATTAGACCGATTATCACATGGAAAAATCATCCGATTGTTAGAGAAACTAAAGCGCTTTATTGCATGCTTACGGTAATCTTAAAATGAGCTAAGCTTTACAACAGTATAAAAGGGGAAGTGCAATAATGGCAACAAAAGATAATGAGAAGATTACGCTAATTGCATTAGTAATGATGATCTTCACCACCGTTTTTGGTTTTGCCAATAGTACGGTTGCGTATTATTTAATGGGCTATAGTTCTATTCTATTTTACCTGGTCGCTGCCGTGCTGTTCTTCATTCCGTTCGCGCTGATGATGGCGGAATTTGGTGCCGCGGTAAAATCTGACAGCAGCGGGATGTACAAATGGTTGGAAGTGAGTGTTAACGCAAAATTTGCGTTCGTGGGGACCTTCATGTGGTTTGCGTCGTACATCATTTGGTTGGTGTCGACCTCTGCAAAGGTGTGGATTCCATTCACGACTATCTTCTTTGGAAGTGACCAAACTCAGCGTTTTGCCATGTTTGGTCTAAACGCCACGCAAATGATTGGGATTTTATCCTGTTTATGGATGGTGCTCGTCACCTTCATTTCAATCAAAGGGATGAAGGGCATTGTGCGGGTCACCAGTCTCGGGGGCTTGGCGGTCACCAGCTTGACTGCGATCCTATTAGTCGTGTCCGGCGTCGTTCTGGCGTTAAACCATGGTCAGTTCGCGCAACCCTTACAGCACGTGCTGACGTCACCTAACCCGAGCTATCAACATCCAGTCGGGTTACTCGGATTCGCAGTCTTCGCCATCTTTGCCTACGGGGGCCTAGAAGTGCTCGGTGGGATGGTTGATAAGACTAAGAATCCTGAAAAAACATTTCCACGGGGCATCATCATTTCAGCGATCGTGATTACGTTAGGTTACGGCCTGGGTATCTTCTGCTGGGGGATCAGTACAAACTGGCAAGCCGTTTTATCGAACCCAACGACCAACCTGGGGAATATTAGTTATGTCATGATGCAAAACTTGGGTTATGTCTTGGGACAATCATTGGGATTAAGTGCGGCCGCGGCCAAAACGTTAGGCCTGTGGTTTGCGCGCTACACCGGGCTAGGAATGTTTCTCGCCTACAGTGGGGCCTTCTTCACGTTGACCTATTCGCCATTGAAAACGTTGATTTTGGGAACGCCTAAGGAACTGTGGCCGAAGAAGTTTACCCAACTCAACAAAGCGGGGATGCCTAGTTACGCCATGATGGTTCAATGTGTGATCGTCATTGTGATCATTCTGGTCGCCTCTTTCGCAACCACGGATGCGTCCGCATTTTATAACGTTTTGACGCTGATGGCGAACGTTTCAATGACGTTACCATACTTGTTCTTGCTCTATGCGTTTCCAAAGTTCAAGGAAAATCAGAATATCATCAAACCGTTTGAAGTCTACAAATCGTTGACCTGGACCAAAATCATTAGCTGGGTCGTCTTTATTGTCGTATTGGGTGCCAACGTCTTTACGTTGATCCAACCAATCTTAGAGACGGGCAAGTTTCAAAATACGATTTGGATGCTGGTCGGACCAATCGTGTTTGGGGTCGCCGGAATCATCTGGTACCAAGTGCGCGAACGGCATGTTAATTAAGTGAAATTCCAAAGTATCGTTTACTGGCCAAGGGGGTCGGGAAACGGTACTTTTTTTGACTGATTTTAGGCCTGTTTTAGTACACTAGGTCTAATAACCATCATTGGCTGAACGTTCGTAGCCCCAGCGGCCGTACCTGGTTGGATGGTGATTAAAAAGTGGAGGTGATGAACCGGTGCAAACTTTAGGAACGACACTTAAGTCCGCGCGTCAAGCGCAACACCTGACCCAGCACCAAGTTGCGCAAGACATCTGTGCCCAGTCGATGTTGTCGGCCATTGAACATGACCGCTATGTGCCAAACGCCCGCTTGTTGTTAGCGTTGTGTCAGCGATTGAACGTCGCCGTTAGTGCTTTGAAATTGGCGGATAATTTCGCCATCAGCGCTGATGCGAGTTTTAATCACCGCGTCGAAATGCTTTGTAACGCCCACCAGTATCAAGCGTTGAAGGACTTTTTACTGGTTCCAGCGACCTTAACTTACGTTCAAACAGATGAGCAGACGCAAGCTTATTACTATTATTTAGGGATCGCGTGCTGGCAAGTCGATGCGACGAGCGGTGACGCGATACAAAACATCCAACTGGCGCTCGGAATGGCCACGCCGAATGCACCGTTAACGACGCTCTCAAGGTTGGCGCTAATTTCATTGGCGGTATTCAAAACGGTTAATTATTCGGCTGCTCACGTTGAAACACTGGTCACGCAAGCGCTACTGGGCATTAAGACCGGTCCGTATGAAGAAAACCTGAATATTGTCTACTATTTGGCCGGGTTAGTTGCTTATCAACAGCACGCTCCCGAATTAGCGATGAACCGTCTGACTGCTGGGATCGCTTTTGCGACTGCTCATAATTCACATTATATGCTGGCCAATTGTTATCAGCTACTTGCCCAGTTAGCCCTGGAAGCAAATGACACCACTGCAGCACAACAAGCTTCCGAGCGCTCGGCAGTGTTTCGCGAGCTGTTCCATGAGCAAGTTCATGATGAGTTCGGATAACCAGTGTTGGCTTTGCATTTGGTTATGAACATTGAATTAGTCATGATTAAAATATGCCAATTATTAATTTCAGAAGCAGCCGCTTAAGCTCATTTCCCACTAATTTTTCAACTATTTCACGCATAGTTTAGTCGTTGTTATCAGTATACTGATTTTCAATCATCTACAGGCGCGCGTACATTGTAACCACCAACTAACAAAACGGGCGGGACAATGTCAGTGAGCGTCACATTCATCAAGTGTGGTTGGTGCGGATGGGGATGCAAGCATTGTCGCCGTCTTTGGAGGTTACATCATGACAAAGACTTTATTTACCAATCGCGTTTTGGCACATGCCAGTTTAGCAACTGTTCGGCGCTTGTTAGCGTATCCATTGAATTTGCCAATGTGGGCGACTGCGGTAACCGCTGTCGCGCCTGCAACAAACGGCTACACGCTCGAGCGGGCTGGCGCAGCAATCAATCAGTCGGAGCGCTTGCGAGTAACGACGCATGATAACCAGGTCATCTACCAGGGTGTCGGCGACCAGCTAGTGTATCAAGTCACGTTTACGCTGACAGCGGATGCGAGCGGGCAGACCACGGTCGATGAGCAAGTCAGTTTACTGGAAGAGGCGCCGAGTTGGCTACCATTGCCATTAATTAAACCGGTGATGCAGCGAGACTTTCAGCGTAAACTCAACCAGTTTGCAGCACTCGCAGGGGCTCAGAATAATGACGATTAACGATGGCATCACGCTTATCAAGGTTTTCATCACGTGGTGGGCCGTGAGTTGGGTGTTGCGCGCATTATTGATTGGCGGGGCCGCCATGCTGATTTATTATCGGTGGTATCGGCATCAACGGTAGCGAAATCCGCCCGTTAAGTTGTGAAGACACACTTAACAGGCGGATTTTTTGTGCGCGGTGAGTCCTAATACGGAAACTTGGTTGATTGGTACTATTCCGAAAAGTCCTTGTTTTTCAAATGCACCCCGGCGACAATTGCGAGAACGGCTGACAGGCCGATGACGATCATGAAAGTCATGGGGCTATCTTCGCCGGGAAGACCGCCCGTATTCATTCCCCAAATTCCAGTAATCAAGGCCGGAATCGAAATAATCAGTCCAGCGGAGTCGAGGTATTTCATTAAGTGGTTGAGGCGATTGTCCATCATGTCGGAGAATAGCCCGCCAATCGTTTCGAGCAAGTCCCGATAAGTGCGGACCAATTTATCGGCATAGCGTTGTTGCAATTCGATATCATACTGTAGCGCTTCGTTATTCAATTTTTGTAAATAGTCGTCGTTATTGAACATCGCCTCAAGCGTTTTCGCCTGGTCTTGTAAGGTCTGGTCTAAGAACACCATCGTTCGTTGGGTGTTTGCCAGACGGAAGAGCTCATCGTTACGCGTCGTTTCGCGCGCCGCTTGGTCGAGTTCGTCAATCGTGGTTTTAAGCGCTGTCAATTCCATAACGTAGTGCTCGTAAATCTCGAGGATGGCGTAACTGACGAGTAATTCATTCGAGGTGATTTCGGTGGCATGTTGCTCAAGCAGGCGCTCGATAAAGGTCGAATCCTGACAGACGTACGTGATTAAAAATTGGTCGGTCACCACAAACGAGAGTGGTTCCAATCGTTCTTCGATGCTGTCGTCGGTCGCAGCGGAGAGATTCGTCAGGACGAGCGAGTAACTGGTGGCAAAACGCGTGTGCTTCAGCTTTTTGAGTTCTGAAACTTCGACACCCTCATTGGCATTGTCGAAAATATTGGCGGGCAGTTCATAGGTGTCAATTACTTGCTGAGTTTCGTCGTCGCTCGCATCTTGGAGGACGATCCAGTTGGCGTTGTCACGAGAAGTGGTCGTAACGCCATCAGATTGAATCAGGTAGTGGTCAATCATAACAATAGTGCTCCTTTCAAAGAGTCCGTGGGCAACAATCAACTTTTACAACGCCGTATTATGACAAGAATTTAGTTGAACGTAAAGAGATACACTAATAAAGATTGTTAGTATAAACTTATGCATTTGGCTGTCGTTTTGACGAAATTTCCGGTATGGTGTGTGTATTCAAATAAAGGAGGCCCACACAATGACACAACCAGATTTACGTGATCCACGCAAGTTATACAAGACAGACGGTTTTGAGAAGCAGGACCAGCCGACGCCCGCATTACAGACGAAGATGCAACCTGAGCCAGACTGTGGCGAAGAAAGCTATCAAGGTCATGATAAGCTATTGAATCGCCGTGTCCTAATCACGGGCGGCGACTCGGGCATCGGGCGCGCCGCTGCAATTGCGTTTGCACGCGAAGGCGCGGACGTTGCGATTCAGTATTTGCCAGGTGAAGAAGCGGATGCCAAGCAAGTTGCCAAGCTGATTGAGTCAGCGGGGCGCAAGTCGCTTCTGTTGCCGTGTGATCTGAAGCAGGATGGCGTCGCGGCTGATTTGGTCGACCAGACGATTGCGGCTTTTGGTGGCCTGGATACGCTGGTCTTGAATGCCGGTCAACAGATTTCACAGCCGTCACTTGAGAAATTACCAATTAAGCAAGTTCAGGAGACCTTCCAGGTGAACATCGTGGCGATGATGGCGATTGCGCAGGCGGCCCTGCCACACATGCCGGCTGGGGGCAGCATTGTGACGACCACGTCGATTCAAGCCTATTCGCCAAGTGGGCACCTGATGGACTACGCGGCGACTAAGGCGGCCATCAAAAACTGGACGATCAACTTCGCGGCAGAAGCAGCCGAAAAGGGAATTCGGGTCAATGGCGTCGCGCCAGGGCCAATTTGGACACCATTACAGTTGGATCAGGGGCAACCGATTGAAGCACTGCCGAAGTTCGGTCAGGATACGTTGTTAAAACGGGCTGGACAGCCAGCTGAATTGGCGCCAGTCTACGTCTTTCTGGCTTCTAACGACGCGAGCTATGTTACCGCCCAGATTTATGGGGTGACTGGTGGCGGTGTGATTAATTAGGGTAAAAGATGGCATGAAAAAAAGACCTAGCTGCGAGTGCAGCTGGGCCTTTTTGCATATTAATCATAAATCTCAATCCTCTGGCGCCATCAACAACGCCAACGTCGCACTGCCCATCGCCTTAGCCGCAATCAGCAGGCAATCTTCATTCATCATGAAGTCGGGACTGTGGTGCGGATGGTTTTCGCCGGGTGCCGTTTGACAACCCGCGTAGATGAAGCTGCTGGGTTTGGCCTGAGCGAAGTAGGCGAAGTCTTCGGAAGGGTCTTGTGGACCGCAGTCAAAGATTTTTGTGATTTCAGGAATATCGGCGAAACGGATACTGTCAATCACTTGTTGCGTCAAGGCGGCATCGTTCATCAGTACCGGATAGTTGTCGTCGTAATTCATATCGACTTGCACGCCAAAGGTTGCACCGACACCATTTGCGATTTGAGTGATCTGGTCGCGCAAGGTTTGGCGTGTGTCTTCATTCATCAGGCGGACGTCGCCTTTCAGCTGGACTTGTTCTTTGATGGCATTGAATGAACCGACGCCATCAAACGAGCCAATCGTGACGCTACCGGTATCGAAGGGGTCGATACGGCGGGAGACCACGGTTTGTAAGGCGGTCACAAAGTAGCTCCCAGCGACGATCGCATCATTTGAAAGGTGTGGCATAGACGCATGACCACCCTTGCCAGTAAACGTGACTGTAAAATTGGCGCGGCCCGTCTGCGCAGCATTCAAATGGTAGCCGATGGAACCGGTCGGCATGCTGCTCATCACGTGGAGCCCTAGGACGTGGTCGATACCGTCGAGAACGCCCGCGGCTAACATTGATTTGGCACCACCGGGCGAGACTTCTTCGGCAGGCTGATGGATGATGCGCACCCGACCGTGTAACTGGTCTTTCAGATTTGAGAGCGTTCTTGCCAAAATCATCAGGTACGCGGTATGACCATCGTGGCCACACGCATGCATGACATTAGGCGTTTGCGATTTGAATGGTAAGTCGTTGACTTCCTGAATAGCGAGTGCATCGAAGTCCGCGCGTAAGGCCAGTTGGGGGCCGGGATGCCCGCTATCAATGTCCATAACGAACCCGTAGCCATCACCATAATCAGTCGTGGTCAGGCCCAAGTCTTGATAGAATTGTTTGAGATACGCCGCGGTCCCTTTTTCGTGAAATGAAACCTCGGGGTGGGCGTGTAAATGCCGTCGAATCTTAATCATCTCGGGTTCAGCGGCAGTCAGTTGTTGCATTAATTGGTCTTGAAGGCGCATGCCTGTATCATCCTTTCTGTCTTTACGGGTGGGTATCAAGCAGGAATACCAAAGTAAATTTGGCAGCCGTTTGATCCAACACTACCTTTAGTTTAGCATCAAGTAGCGGAAGTAGGGGGATTGCTGCGCTTGGTCGTTGAGACCGAACTAGTCAATATTCGGACTTTCCGGTGACTGCCATTTCACACTGATGATTTTTGACCGGTTATGTGACGTGACCTGAAATGTGCAGATAGTCGAGGCTGCGGACTGGCTGGTCAATTTGGGGCCGAATGCCACACGTGTTGATTACAGTGCACGACGGCCCAATCATCTCGAGTTTAATTTCCACAACAAATAGCCGTCGCAAGACTTGGAATGCTTGCGGCAGCTACTGTTGAATTTATTAGGATAAGACACGTTTTTGAATCCGTTTTCAATTGCGCCTAGAAGTTAGTCACTTGTTTGATATTGGCCTTCAAAGGTGGGAGTTTAACAATTTGACTTGTTTTCTTATCCGCAACGCGCTGAGTAACGGTTAACCCACGTGTGCTGTTCTTGATTTGCGCATTTGAAATGAATACCTTAGTGGTCGTGCCGGTCGTCTTAAGCGTTTTGATTGTGCGGCCATTTTGTGCGATTTTAAGTGTCGCAGCACGTGGCCCGGCAAACGTATAGTGAATTCCCTTAGTCGTCCGTTCGGCGCTGATGACTTTGACCTTAGGCGTTGCGTATTGTTGTGACCGAATCGTAGTCAACACTTGACGACCACTTTTCAGTTGGAAGGTGCCGTAGCCCTTGAATGATTGTGTCAACTTGAACTGGCCTGATTTGACCGGAGCGGATTTAACGGCTTTCCCCTTGTAAGTCAAGGTTAGTCGTTTAGCACCGGTCGCATGACCTTTTACGGTGAGTGCGTGTGTTTGTGCGCTGTAACTGGTGGTGATGTGATTGACCGTAGTCGGTTTGGCCATTGCTGGTACGGCGCCCAGACCAGCTGCCATAGTAGCGGTCAATAGCGTTAGAACTGGTTTAGAAATTAGCATGGGGGATTCCCCCAATCCGGTTGTCGTGAGTAGTGTGGCGTGCGACGATTGCGCTGGCAGACAGGCAACAACGTTATGGCGCTGGCATTAATAGCAACTGTTAACAGGAGGTCTCTTGACACTAATCAGTATAGCAAGGCGTTGTCATTCGCGAAAGAATTGTCGATAATTCGTTACTTATCTAAACGATTGCTTTCACCAGTAAATGGCAAATTGACCAGATGACGACCGCAACTGCTTAATTATTAGTAAATGAATACCAGCCAATTAAATCAAGCTGTCCATCGTATTAATCCCACATATCCCAAAAGATTATCATCGTAATCTGATTTTGCAAAAGATATGATATATTGATTGTCCTAATCGCTAATATCAGGTACCCTAAAAAGAAGACCACAATTACGAGGAGGAACGATTTTAATGAAGATTTTGATGCCATATTTTAAACGATATCGGCTGGACGTCTGGATTGCGATGTTGTCAGTGATCGTGCTGGTATTTGCGACCTTATGGCAACCGCGGTTGTTACAAGTGATTATGGAAGCAATCATTAAAAATGATCAAGCGACCGTTTTCCGCGAAGGGCTGATGTTATTGGGGTTGGCCGTATTGGGAATCATTGGCGGAATCGTCAATACGATTTACGCGGCCCGCGTTGCGCTCGGGGTCGCAACGGATTTGCGTGCGGACCTATACGCGAAGGTGCAGTCGTTGGCGTATGCCGATGTCGAAAAATTTTCACCTTCCAACTTAGTGGTCCGAATGACCAATGATATTAATCAAGTGCAACAGATCGTGATGGCGGGTTTTCAACAGATTACTCGGATTCCGCTGCTATTTATCGGGGCGTTAATTCTAGCCGTGATGACGATGCCAGAACAGTGGTGGGTCATCGTCGT
This sequence comes from Lactiplantibacillus sp. B652, assembly GCF_023806745.1. NCBI lineage: Bacteria > Bacillati > Bacillota > Bacilli > Lactobacillales > Lactobacillaceae > Lactiplantibacillus > Lactiplantibacillus sp. B652. The sequence continues at coordinate 87,529 of NZ_JAMSKY010000006.1, forward strand.
CATGATGGTGGTTATTTTGGCGGTGGCCTTGTTAGCTGTGCGCCGGATGACGACTTACTTTGCTCAGACCCAACAGGATATTGAAAACGTGAACACGGTGGCGCGCGAAAACTTAATGGGGATTCGCGTTGTTAAATCGTTCGTTCAGGAACCAAATGAAATCAAAAAGTTTGCGTCTGCCTCCGACGAATTGACGGCGGTGACGGCCAAAATCGGGTACTGGTTTGCCATTCTGATGCCAGCCTTCTTCCTAACCGCGAACGTCGCTGTGGGGGTAGCGGTCTATCTGGTTGGTCAGACGATTACGACCCATCCGTCCTACTTGGCGGCAATCACGAGTTTTATTTCTTATTTGATGCAGATTTTATTTGCCGTGATCAACGGGGGCTTCTTAATGACCTTTGCCTCACGGGCAGTCATTTCGCTCGGCCGGATCAATGAAGTTATGACGACGACACCTAGTATGTCGTACGTGGACGGTGATGATGCGCCGGTTGCCGGGGACATCCACTTTGACCACGTGACCTTCACGTATCCTGGTGATGACCAACCGACCTTAAAAGACGTCACGTTTACGGTCAAAGCCGGTTCAATGCTGGGAATCGTCGGTGCGACGGGGTCTGGGAAGACGACCTTGGCGCAACTGATTGCGCGGTTGTATGATCCAGACAGTGGTCGGGTCTCAATCGGGGGCATCGATGTCCGTGAATTGCCGGAAAAGGCGTTACGCGCCACGGTCGCCTATGTGCTGCAACGCTCGACGCTGTTCTCCGGAACGATTGCGGGCAATTTGCGCCAGGTGAAGCCGGATGCCCAGCCGAGTCACATGCAATGGGCAGCTAATATTGCCCAATCTGCAGAGTTCATCGAACAGCTGCCACAAACGTATGATGCGCCCGTTGAAGAACGCTCACAGAACTTTTCTGGTGGACAAAAACAACGGCTCGCGATTACACGGGGCGTCATTGCTAATCCTGAAATTTTGATTTTAGATGACGCGACCTCGGCCCTGGATGCACGGTCAGAAAAACTCGTGCAAGAGGCGTTAGACCGTGAACTCACTTCAACAACGACGGTCGTGATTGCCGAAAAGATCGCCTCGATTATTCGTGCGGACCAAATTTTAGTCCTGGACGATGGTCGGATTTCTGGCAGCGGGACCCATCAAGAATTGTTACAGCAAAGTGCGATTTATCGGGCCATTTATCAGACGCAAAAGGCACGAGAGGAGGGCTTACATGAGTGATTTACGCAATGCCGGTAAGTACTACTGGCACTATTTAAAACGCTATTGGTTAGGCTTTTTACTGAGTGTCATCCTGATTGCCATCTCGACTTGGTGTATCGTGGTGGCACCGACTTACCTCGGACGCGCCGTTGAAGAGTTGACGCAATACTTGCAACAGTGGACGAATCAGGCCACCCGGGCACAGGCTAGTTTACAGCCGTTTAACCGGACGTTGATCATCTACGTCTTACTCTACGTGGGCGATGCTAGTACGATTTTTATCGCCAGTTTGATTTTGGCGCGGGTGACGGCTTTCTCGACCGGGACCATGCGTGTCGGCCTATTCCGTAAAATGCAGCGGATGAAAGTCCAGTACTTTGATACGCATAGCGATGGCGATATTTTAGCGCGGTTTACATCAGATTTGGATAATATTTTTAATGCAATGAACCAGGCGCTGCTGGAAATTCTATTGGCGGTGGCACAGTTTGTCGGCTTGCTTATCGTGATGTTCAATCAGAATGCGACGATGGCCTGGGTCACAATGGCTTCGACGCCAATCGCCCTGATCATTGCGGCGTTTGTCATGCATAAGGCGGGCGTCGCCGTTAACCAGCAACAGGATGATATCGGTCAGCTAAACGGTTATATCAACGAACAGATCACCGGCCAAAAAGTTCTGATTACCAATGGTTTACAGCAGGATTCCCTGAATGGTTTTCACGAGTACAACGGCAAGGTCAGAAAATCCGCATTGACGGGTCAGATCTGGTCTGGTATTTTGAATCCATTGATGCAGGGAATGTCGCTGCTGAACACGGCCATCGTGATTTTCTTTGGTTCGTGGTTGGCGCTCAACGGCAGTATGTCGACGGGGGCAGCCTTGGCACTCGTGGTCGTGTTTGTTAACTATGCGCAACAATACTATCAACCGATTATGTCGTTGACCAGTTTGTATAGTATGATTCAGTTAGCGATTACCGGTGCACGCCGGGTCGATGAAGTGCGTAATCAGCCCGATGAAGTCAGTCCTGAACACGGTCGGACGTTGGATGGTATTCAAGATGAGCTCTTGATTGATGACGTGCGCTTCAGTTATCAGCCGGGCAAAGAAATTCTGCACGGTGTTTCCATCCATGTGCATCGCGGTGAAATGGTCGCACTGGTTGGACCGACTGGGTCTGGTAAGACGACGGTGATGAACTTGCTCAACCGGTTCTATGACGTGGATAGTGGGGCGATCACCTTTGATGGCGTGGACATTCAATCGTTTGATTTGAAAGTCTTGCGGCAAAATGTCGGCATCGTGTTGCAGGAACCGCAGCTCTTCACTGGGTCGATTGCCGACAATATTCGGTATGGGGAACCAACAGCGTCGATGGAACGCGTGATCGATGCGGCCAAGCAGGCGAATATTCATGATTTCGTGATGAGCTTGCCGGACGGTTATGAGACGCAGGTTTCTGACGAACAGAGCATCTTCTCTGCGGGCCAAAAACAATTGATGTCGATTGCCCGGACGATTTTGACTAACCCGAAACTGTTGATTTTGGACGAAGCGACGTCTAACGTTGATACGGTGACGGAAGCCAATATTCAAGCGGCCATGGACAACGTGATTCAAGGCCGTACCAGCTTTGTCATCGCGCACCGCTTGAAAACCATCCTCAATGCAGATAAAATCGTTGTATTGAAAGATGGTCAGATTATTGAGCAAGGCAACCATCAAGCACTGCTAGCCGCTGATGGCTTCTACGCCGAGCTCTATCGGAACCAAATGGTATTTGAATAATGAAAGTGTTAGGAGTTTGAAATGACAGGGCAAGAGCAACAAGTGCGCGTCTCAATTCCGGTCTCCGCGTTAGAGCGAGCCGGCATCGACCGTGATGATCAATTACAATTAAAAGTGCAAAATGACGCGCTAGTGTTAGAAAAAGTCCAACCGCGTCAGCCGCAGTGGCAACAATATTTGGTTATTTGGCCGTTGATCGTCGCCTTAATCTCAGGCGTTGCCAGTTATGCTTACTGGTGGTTTCAAAAGGTGCGACCGGTCCCGCTAACCGGTGCCCAATCCATCGGGAGTGTGACGATTGTTGCTGGGGTAGTGACGGGCGCACTCCTGTTTATCGGTTTCTTTCTCAAAACGCGAAACGATCCTGAAAATCGCTTTTCACGGCACATTTACTGGCGGAATTTCCCGGTGATTACGATCGCCTTTATTATGATTTTGGCGTTTGCGTTAGTTGGGGTTTTCTGGGTGCTAGAACTGCTATTTCCAGATGTCGTGTTTGACCGGTTCACGTCACTGTTACTCATCGTGATGTTTACGTATTTTGCGGATGCGTTCATGGTTGGGGCGGCCCTGACGATTAATGCCCGTTCGTTAACCTCGATTCTGACCGTCGTGATCGTCAGTGGCTGTGTCATCTCAATGGCCGCCAATGGTCAGCGGCGCTGGTGGCAACATAACCTGAGCTTTCTCGGGACACATGCTGCTGAAAATGCGTGGCAGTTTAACCTGACGTTGATTTTTTCAGCGTTACTGATGGTCGTTTTGATCGACTACCTCTTCGTTTCACTGAGCCGGATTTATCCCCGGACTTGGCGAACGTTGACGTTGCGAATTTTACTAACATTAACGGCCATCGACTTCGGGGCAGTCGGACTATTTCCAAATAATCTGACTTTTCACTGGCTGCACGACTTGGTGGCTGGCGGCCTAGTGACATTGCTGGTCTTACTGATCGTTGGCGTCCGTTGGCTATTACCTGCAATCACAAAGGACTTTTTGTGGCTGTCATACGGTGTCGGCATCTTGCTCTTACTGTTGAACTTCGGCTTTCACTGGTTCAACTATCCATCGCTGACGGCGTTTGAGATTCAAGCCTTTGCCTTATCGTTTGGTTGGCTCCTGATGCTCTTTTCGCGCCTCCAAGCGTTGGTTAATGAAGATCCAGAATTACTGACGATTCAGTTGGAACAGGATTCGAAACGCGAGTAGGACGGTAGTTGTAAACAATTATAAAAATGACGAAATCGGTCGTTGCGCACGGAGAATTGGTGCGCGGCGGCCGATTTTTTGAGTAAGCAAAAATTCAACTTGTGACTAGCGACGACGCAACGGGAAGAGGCTGAGCCGTCGGTATTCTAGCTCAACTGATTGGGTCCAACCGCTTAACAGCCATTTGGTAGGTGAAAGATGAGCGTGATAGCATCATGATTGGATTGCAGAAATATGAGACTGGCCGAATGTCTCGGTTATGATGTTTTTTGAAACAAAACAATTCTGGCATTTTAGACTGAGTTATTTTATAATTAAGGGAACAAGAGTTCGTGTGTGATGTATGAATAGCACAATAAACGGCACAGTAAGGGGATAGACAGTCAAAAAGGGGGCGAAGGCAGTGCGGAAAACGTTGATGGACCGTCCGCGGCAACATTTTACCGGTGTCATCAGGACTTATGGCAGTGATCATAATGGTCGCGGTGTAACGGCGCTGACTAACGTTGAAGATCAGGCTGGTAACACTGTGACTGACCATTTGTGGGTGCAAAACGTGATTCACCCGGTCCCCGGCAGGCCGAAACACAGTCTGATGCGCCTGATTTCAGCTGTCGCAACGCCCAGGACCTATATCCGCCACAATAGTCAGCAGCCCGATGTTGGCTTGGCAGATTTTGGACGCATCTTTTATGCCGTCAACTTACCACCGGATTTATCACCACAAGTCGTGGCCCAATTGAATGACCATCCGAATCGGTACTTTGCTGGCTTGATCAGCGAGCGTCAGCTAACGTTCATTTATATGGATGAGAGTGGCCATATGACTGATGGCTTGCAGGACGTGATGTGTTTTCGAAGCATGCGTGGCTTAGCGGCAAACGTCCAGCCGTATGCGCAATCGCGGCCATTCTTTGTTTTCAAAGTGATACGCTATCGGAGTGAAATTTATTTTGGCTTACCAGCACGCCATTGAGAACTGAGTCGTACTAGTAACAGCCGTTGATTGAGAAAGTGAGGGTGAATTGATGACGACGAAACGAACGTACATGGCAATCGACTTAAAATCATTCTACGCTTCGGTTGAGTGCGTCGCGCACCACCTGGACCCGCTGAATGCCAATTTGGTCGTGGCGGATACCAGCCGGACGGATAAGACGATTTGTTTGGCGGTATCACCAGCATTGAAGCAGTTCGGTGTACCAGGACGACCACGCTTGTTCCAGGTCAAACAGCGATTAGCGGATTTGAACCGGGAACGCGGGCGGCAGACGAGCTATGCCCAAGTAAAGCGCCATCAGTCGATTTATCGCGACCAACTGTTAGCACATCCGAATCTGGGCATCGACTATCAGGTCGTCCCACCGCGAATGGCTTACTATATGCAGAAGAGTGCGGAGATTTATACCATTTATCTGCGCTTTATCAAGCCAGAGCACATTCACGTTTACTCAATCGATGAGGTCTTCATGGACGTGACAGACTACTTGGCAACTTACCACGTCACGCCGCACGCGTTAGCCAAAACCATGATTCATGAGATTCAAGCGGAGACCGGGATTACCGCCACCGCGGGGATTGGCACCAATCTCTACTTAGCGAAGGTCGCCATGGATATCGTGGCCAAAAAGATTCCGGCAGATGCGGATGGCGTCCGCATTGCCCAGATGGATGAGAAATTGTATCGACGTTACCTATGGGCCCATCGGCCATTGACGGACTTTTGGCGGGTCGGACACGGCTATGCTAAACGTCTGGCAGCGCTCGGACTCAATACGATGGGTGATATTGCGCGCTGCTCGCTGGGGAGTTTGTCCGATCAATATAATGAAATGTTGCTCTATCGTGAGTTCGGCAAGAACGCGGAATTGTTGATCGACCATGCTTGGGGGGATGAGTCGGCAACGTTAGCGGACATCAAGAATTACCATGCCAGTGAGCACGGTATTTATGCGAGCCAGGTGCTGATGCGGCCATACGACTACACTGCTGGCCAGGCAGTTCTTCGCGGGATGGTCAATAATCTAGTCTTCGATTTGGTCAAACGCCACGTGGTCACTGACCAGATTGGGCTGCGAGTCGACTATGATGCTAGTACGGCACAAACAAGCCAGACGACACTGACCGAAGATTACTATGGTCGACAAGTGCCCAAACCGGCACACGTGACGACGCGATTAACGATCGCCACTGCCGCCCAACCAGAGCTGAGTGCGGTTTATCAACAGCTTTATCAGCAGGCAGTTAATCGGAAATTGATGATTCGCCGTGTCACTGTCATGGCGAACCACCTCGTTGATGAACAGCAGGTGGCCGAACAGCCTCGCTGTGAGCAAACGAATTTGTTTGAAAATCCAGCTGTTGCACGTAACCGCGAGCAACATGACCAACGACGCCGTGAGCGAGACCGACAACTGCAGCAGACGATTCTAAACTTACAAGCGAGTTCGGGCAATAAGAATGTCGTGATTCGGTTGGCTGATTTGAAAGCCGACGCGACGACGATTGAACGCAATGAACAGATTGGAGGTCACCGCGCCTAATGTCAGAATCTAGACAAACGACTTCAGAAGCCACACAACCTAATCCAGCTGGATTGTTTAACGATACGAGCGAATACGCCGATATTATCACAACACCGCGGCCCGTCAGTAAACATCATTTACCGATGCCTCAAAGTGACCGAGCGGCACAATTTGCGCCGTTCGCTGCGCTGACCGGGTATAACGAACTAATTGAAAAACGGGCTAAAATCTACGCGCATAAGCATTATCCAACTGCAGCGGCCAAACAAGCGGTGACGGAACAGTTGCAGCAGTTAGCTGCGATGCCAGAATTACCGGTCGTCGTGTTGGATTACTTCAACGATGACGTCGGCTACTACCAGTCCGTCACCAGCCAATTATTGAAGCTGGACTGGCAGCGTGCTCGAATTTACTTAGAAACACCGCATAGCGTTCCGATGGCGAATATCCGTAGCGTTTCGATTGCAGCGCAATAGGGCCATAATTGTCCAACGAAGTTTTGAGAATAAAATGTTAACAAGTTTAAGAAAGTCCCCTGATCATTAGCAGTTCGTGCCAATTGTCAGGGGACTTTTCGTTCTGATTCAGTTTGAAAATGTACTCATGAAGTCTTACTTGGCCACGATTTGCATCCGACCATGTTTCTTGGCCGCATACAAGTTGTCATCGACGCGACGATAAAATTCAGTTGGGGTGGTATCTTCCGGCTGTAATTGTGCTATGCCGACTGATATCGACAGTTGAATTTGATGGCCGTTGAATGGAACGACCAGGTGGTTAACAGCCGCAAAGAGTTGTTCAGCGACCAAGCGCGCTTCGGTTAAGTCGTAACTTGGGAAGAGCACGTTGAATTCTTCACCGCCCGTTCGGTAAAGGGCAATGTTGGGATTGTTGGCTTCAAAGACCGTCTCAGCGACCTGGGTGACGTGTTGTAAAATTTGGTCACCCGCCAGATGACCATAGGTGTCATTGACGCGCTTGAAGTGATCGATGTCGAACATCATCATTGTCAGCGGCACGCCATTTTGACGACTCGCCGTCAGATGGTAATTGATAGCTGTCGTGTAGGCGGCAAAGTTCTCAGTTTTGGTCAGGGCATCGTGGTTGGCGAATGAGACCAAGTTTTGTTTGAGTTGGGCATTGGCTGACAACATACTGGCGTAGATGTAGAGTAGCACTTCGAAAATCATGAGGTAGCCCCATTCCTGCCAATACGTCCCCCATGAAAGATTGAATTTGAGCCACATGAACCACCATAAAATCAAGCCGAAGCACGCACAAGTGACAAAGTATAACGTAACTTGGCCGACTTTAGTTTGTAACGGCACGCGCTTCCGTAGCGTTCTCAACGTCGTAAAGAATAGTAGTAGTGCTAGCGCGTGGCCCCACGATTGCCAGTAACCCAGTGATCGGTTAAAAATCATGAAGACCAGTACCAGCGGATACAAGTAGTAGTTGGCAATCCGAATGTTGAGAAAATAGCCGCAAAAAGTCAGCGCAATCAGTTGGAAATTCATGAAAATCCAGGCATCCGGTTGACCAACAATCAGTGCCTGCATCCCGAAGACGAAAACCAGCATATACACTAAGCCATACCAATCGTTGATAATCGACTCATTGACGCGTTGATAATGCGTATGCAAAAATGTGATCAACCAATTCTGTGATACCCAAAAAAGCGTTAGTACGCCTAAAATAAAGAAAACACTTGTAATAAATGGTGAAATCTCCCAATGTGACCAAGTCATACCCAAACACCCTTCAATTCATTATTCTATGTTCATTTAAATTAAAGTATACAGGTATTAGTATAGCCCTCCAATCGATAAATAGCGACTGGGAGTTTTAGGTGGAGACCTGAAGCTAAAAGTTGTATCAACAGTGTTTAAACGTGAATCGTCGTCCTGTTCGCGTATCGGTTACGGTTCAAAATGTCCCAACTGATGAGGGGAACGCGGCGGCAATAACGGTTGTACGGGTGAGATGATGCGGGTATTGGCATTAATGATTCCGCGTTGATCAGGCCGCGCTGCAATAAAGCCGGTATTAACCAGCCAAGCGTTCACCGTGACTGGCCCCACGAACTGAAAGCCTGCTTGGTGGAGATGTCGCGCCAACTGGTCCCCGGTAATGGTTGTTCGGGGCAAATCTCGAAAGTGGGGTGCGTTTAAGACCAGTTGCTGGTCGTTCAGTAGTTGCCAGAGATAGTCGGCGAAGGAGCGCGTTTGTTGAATTTGGTGGATCAACTGTGCATTGTGGATAACCGCCATAATTTTGCGTCGGTTGCGGATGAGTTGTGGATTAGCGAGTAACTTCGTGATATGTGCCTCATCATAAGCCGCAACGACGTCGATTTGCCAGTCACTAAAAGCGGTGGTCAGTGCCGGCCGTTTCTTTAGCACCCCCGACCAACTCAAACCAGCGGCAAATCCACCGAGACTTAAAAATTCGAAGAGGTGCGTGTCTTGGTCAGTCGGCAGACTCCATTCGTGGTCAAAGTAGTAACGGTAGGCTGAATCGTAAGGATAGTAGCGGTTAAATAATGGATCGTCGTCAAACCAGGTCGTAATCATCATGTTGGCCCCATTTCAGTCTAAAAGTAGGTTACACCAGATAATTACGCGAAATGCCGCTGGTTTCATTTCAAAAGCGTGTGAATTTTTGGCAATTGTGGTCCGAATTAGATGCTGGCATCGTCGGACGAGACGGTGTGAGAATAGTGAGTTAACACAGAGATTATGCACAAGCGTGTTTTTGCAGTCGGAACAGTTATGCACAGTTCCAGCAAACACAAGTCCTCATTCTGCCACCGTCACTCGAGTTATACACAGTGGTCGAGCGTCGCCACTAGTCATCGACACGCGCGTGTTCTTTCACCACTAGATTAGGGCGCATGTTACGGACCGTTTTGGTGGCGTGATCTTGTTGGATTTGCTTAATAATCATTGTCAGGCTGACAGTTGCGGTCATATCTTTTTTGAACGTATGCACCCCAAAACTATCGTAAGTCACCTGACCATTTTTGATTGTAAACCAGTTCGGCTGAAGTGCTTTGGCACTCGTCTTGATATTTTTGTCCGGCCAGACGAGGTACTTCGATTGGGACGCTTCGTGATAAATCTCAACTTGCCAGCCTAATTTGAAGTCACTGACTTCTTGCCAGCGTTGAATTTTTAGGTGCTTAACGGCGTAATAAATGATGCAGCTATATTTCAATTTGGGATCCTTTGCGACCGCGGACGCAGTGATTGGCGCGACACGCCGCGGAACCTGCGCTTTTTTGGCAGTCGTCGTAGGGGTTGCTGCTGGTGCGTGGTGCAGCGTGACGATTCCAACCACCGTGCCAATAATGAGGACGGTGATGAACGGTAAGAGCAATTTTTTCATTGAAAACACCTCACGACAAAATTGTAAAAAGTAAATATTACTATTTACAATCAAGATAGTTATTGTTATTCTGTAAAGCGTAATGATTACTATTTAAAAGAGGAGTGGCAAATGTGAAACGTTTTTGGGTACTATTAGTTGGCTTAGTGATTGGTGGTGGCCTGTTGACGGGCTGTCAATCCAAGTCAGAGTCGACGAACAACAGTAAGATTAAGGTTGTCGCAACGACCAACTTTTATGGTGCGGTGGCCAAAGCAGTCGGGGGTAAGCACGTTCAGGTCAGCTCGATCATCAATAAGCCGTCCGTTGACCCCCATGATTTTGAACCAACGCCAGCTGTCGCCAAACAAGTCAGTCAGGCGGATGTGGCGCTCGCCAACGGACTTGGCTACGATGGTTGGATGAATAAGGTCGTCCGGTCAACCAAGCAAGCCAAGTTGATTCGCGTCGGGGAAGACGTGCTCCATCGCAAAGCCGGCGTCAATGAGCACCTGTGGTATGACGCTAAAACGATGCCAGTGACGGCGACATATTTGGCCGAACAGTTTGCCAAGCAGCAGCCACAACATCGGGCCTATTTTAAGGCGAACGCCAAAAAATATATTGCGTCACTCAAGCCAATTCAACAAGAACGGCAGCAATTACAAGCAAAAGTGAAACGATTAAGCAATCGCCAGGTCCTCGTCAGTGAACCAGTCTTCGATTACGCCTTGACCAGCTTGGGCTTCAAAGTGGCCAATCATGATTTTGAAAATGCCGTTGAAAAGGGCACGGATCCGTCGCCACAAGTTATCCACAAGATGCAGCGGGGATTAAAAAATAAGCAAGTTGCCCTGTTTGTGAACAACCAGCAAGTCAGCGACAAAATCGTCACGAACATGGTTACGTTAGCGAAGCAGCACCAAGTTCCTGTCCTCAACGTGACTGAAACGATGCCGGCTAACTTGACTTATCAACAGTGGATGTTGAAGCAGTATCGCCAACTCAACCAGTTGTTAACTGACTAGTCGTTTAATTGTCAGCGCAACGACACCCCATTGGCGGACTTGTTCCGCTGAATAAATGGTCAACATGTCCACGACCATCTGCGCAACGGACGTGTGGGGCGCACTCCCAACTTCAACAGCAGTATAGTTGGTTAGTAAATCGGCAAAACTAGCATATGTTCGTTTGGCAACAAGCGTGGTGCGCACTGACTGACCAGTCTCTAAATCTAAAAAGCAGATGGCGTCGCCGACTTGTAGTGGTTGCCGTTTAGGATCATTGAGGCGAATCTCAACGGTCTTCGTGCCCGCTTGAACCAATTGCCACTGTGGATGTTGCAGTTGCATGGTGCTCATGAAGATCATCTCCCAACACTTGCCTTTTATTATACTTGAAAACAAACTAACATGGTGGGCAAAAGTAAGGTTTATGATGCTCAAGTGAGTAGATCAAAATTGCTGCAGAACTTATTCGTGCGACAATTATTGATAGGTAGCAGGGAGATGACTTAAATGACAAAACGACATACGCTGCCGATAACCTTACAATTGCTAAGTCTATTGAATACACTGATTCTCGTCTATGCATGGAGTCGCTCCTTGCTTGGACGACCACTGCCGCTGGGCAATCAGCAAATGACTTGGTGGGGACTGATTTATTGGACCAGTGCGACGATTTTATTACTAGGTGGTCCGTGGTTGGCCAACCGGTTAGCGCTGGAACCGTTCGATTACTTGCGGATGACGACCCACTTAGCAGCGGGGTGGTTAGGGTATCAGATTTTATTATTAGTCGTGCCAGTTTGGTTTCAACCAGCGAATAGTGGTCTGGTATCCGGGGTGGCGTTTGGCCTGATTGGCGGCTTGTGCATGGATATGCCCCGTAACTTGGGTTGGGGCGTCCGAATTAGTTGGACCTTCAAATCGCCAGTGGTCTGGCACAAAACTAATTGGCTCGTCGGATTATTGTTATTGTTGGCGAGTTATGGCATGGTTGCAATCGGTTGGTTGTGGCCCGTAGCTTTTCCGTGGTACTTGCTGATTAGCGTAATTGGTATTTTACTGCTGGCGGTCGGCTATGCATGGTGTTTGAATCATCAGTAGTTGCTAAATTATTGAAATTAAAAGCGTTGAGGCTGTCACGAAATAAACGTGCGCTTACCATCGCGTTATCCATCATGAGACAACGATGATGGAACTAACAAGTAGACTACGAGCACGCCAAAAAAGGCTGAGGAATCTTATCCTCAGCCTTTTGTCATGACAAATGATTAATATAATGCCCAGGCTTGCATGCCTTGTGCATGGTACAAATTAACAGCCGCGTCGATTTGTTGTTGGACAGAACCGCCGCTGATGTGAATGTTTTGGAATAACCCATAAGCGCCACTAGCGCCGTTCACCACGTGTGGTTGCCAGTTTGATTCACGATTGATGATGTGGTCCCAAGTGCTGGCAGACACACCCGTCCGTGATTGCATTTGACCTAAAACGTAGCTCTGAAGATTGCCGCCCGTGTAAGTTTCTGGGGCAGGCGTCGTCGCTGCAGGTTCACTCGTTTGAGCAGGTGCCGTTTCAACTGGCGTTGCCGGTGCAGTCACAGCTGGTGTTTCAGCAGGTTGCGCAGGCGTCGTTGCCGGTGCTTGTTGAACCGGAGCCGTTTGAACCGGCGCGGTAGTTACGGGGGCTGCTGGTGTTTGTGTTGCAGTCACTGGAGCAGTTGCGCCCGGAATCCGGAGTTGTTGGCCTGGTAAAATTAAATGGCCGTGAATGTTGTTGGCCGTTTCAATTGACTCGATCGTCGTCTTGTATTCTTGTGAAATTGCCCAGACACAGTCACCCTTCTTAACGGTGTAAGTTGCGTCGGCATTTGCAGAAAGCGTTCCGGCCATCAGTAAGCCAACCGTTGCAGCGGAAGTTGTTAAGATTGTGGTTAATAATTTTTTCAAGTTGTACGCTCCTATTTTTTGAATGTCTCAGTCTAAAATCAGTCTTTGTTGATCAACAAAAATTAGTATAGCGGCGACTTGTTACTCGTTTGTATCGGATATTTTAAGAAGCGATTGCGAGATTCTGAGAAAATTATGGCGATGAAATATTTCTGATTGGCATAGAATGCTGTTGAGACGGCTCAAATCATCGTCAATATATCCACGATTAATATAATAAATATGACAAAATTAACGATAAACTAATTTTGAAAACGGGGGATAGTTGCTAGGGTCATCTAATAATGCCGTCAAATCCGTGATAAAGCTGATAGTTTCACGATAATATCATTAATGGCAGTCGCTTAGTCAATGACTGAACCGTAATCGACACGGGGCGAGTGTCTTTGTTCACAGGTCGTGTGACAGCAAGCGCCTTAATTATTGCGGACTGTGGATAACTCGTGCTAGATTTCAATTAAGTTATCCACCCTGTGCATGACAGCGTGCGACTGTGATCTGTTTTAGGCCACAAAAAAAGCCGGGAAAAATCCCGACTTGGATGTGTGTTTGATTTAGATTAAAGGGCCCAAGCAGCCATGCCTTGTGCTTCGTATAAAGCAACGGCGGCGTTAACTTGTTCTTCAACAGAACCACTACTAATGTGCATGTTTTGGAATAACCCATAAGCACCACTAGTACTGTTGACAACGTATGGTTGCCAGTTAGATTCACGAGTGATGATGGTGTTCCAAGTTGAAGCGGAAACGCCAGTCCGTGATTCCATTTGGCTCAAGACGTAGCTCTTTAAGTTGCTACCAGTGTAGGTAGAAGTTGATGAGCTAGTTGATGAAGACGTTGAGCTCGTGGTTGCAGTCGTGTTGCTTGATGAACTAGTTGAAGTTGAGCTAGTTGATGATGAACTAGTCGTCGAAGCACTCGTGCTGTTTGAAGATGAGCTGTTCGTGTTTGATGAGCTCGTCTTGATGGTTAATTTTTGACCAGGTAAGATGTAGTGACCCTTGATGTTGTTGGTCGTTTCAACGTTATTAATAGTTGTGTTGAATTTTTGTGCGATGGCCCATACGGAATCACCGCTCTTAACGGTGTAAGTTGAGTCGGCATTAGCATTGACCACACCGGCGAAGAATAAACCAGCGGCTGCGGCTGAGGTAGTTACGATTGTACTTACAAGTTTTTTCAAATTAAGACACTCCTATAAATTTTGTGTTTATCGATTAAATTACTTACTGACAAAAATCTTAATTGCGATGTCTGTCGCAATCAACAGAACCCAGTCTAACCCCGACGTGTTACTTGTCCGTGTCGCGAATTTTAAGAACGCAATGCAAAGATTACAGAAACCACCCATTTTGTAATGTTCGTAACCGAACTGTGACCTGGTGCCAACGGTCAAAAAATGCTGAATCGGGGTCTATGACGAGCACCATCAACTAAGTTTAGGCCACCCTAAAATGAACAATGTTACGTTAAAATCGCTAAAAATTAGCCCGTAAAAAAAACGATTATTTTCGAAATAATCGGTCATTTGGGGTTGAATTAACGTTTTATCGGTGTTTTTAGGCATTATTCCGTGACTGGAAACGGGTCGGCTAAGCCGGATGCCTGCTTTTCAGATTTAGCTTGGGCGAGTTCTTGATTGACGAGTTCGCTCGCTTGCGGGTCGTTATATAGGTTCAATTTGTAATCGACTTCTTGCAAATTCTTCATGATCTTGGCTTGCTCAGCCAGAATAGCGTTGCGATGAGCTGTCAGTAATGCGCGGCGCTGTGGAATCGAATCGGGGCCGGCCATCACGTAATCGATATATTGGCGGATGTCGCTGATTGCCATACCGGTGTTCTTTAAACAAATAATCGTATGTAACAAGTGTAAGTCGCCGTCAGTGAAGGCCCGATAGCCCGACTGATTGCGACTGACGAACGGTAATAAGCCTTGTTTGTCATAGAATCGAAGCGTATAGGCACTCAATCCGACCTTTTCCGCAACTTCTTTGATGGTGTAAGTCAAAATAATTCCTCCAAGCGCTTGCCTTAGAGTGTTATCTAAGGTTTATTGTAGCTATATTAACAAGAAATCAATCAAAAAACAATCGTTAATACGAGGTGGATCAACCATGCAAAATCAATCATTAATTTTAGTTACAGGTGCCAATGGCTTTTTAGCGAGTCACATCATTAAACGATTGTTGACGGCGGGATACGCGGTGCGCGGCACGTTGCGCTCATTAGACAAGGCCGCTGGTGTGCAACAAACTTTGGCTGGAACGCCCAATTTAGATCAACTTTCCTTTGTCGCGCTCGACTTGACCCAGGAGGCTGGCTGGAATGACGCGATGCAAGGGGTCACGACTGTCATGAGTGTGGCGGCACCGGTCTTTGTGAATCAGGGGCAAGCTTCTGCCGCAGTGGCGAACGCAGCCAAGGATGGCACGTTGCGAATCATGAAAGCCGCAACGGCCGCCGGGGTCAAACGAGTCGTAATGACGGCTAATCTAGGTGCAGTCGGGTTTAGTCGTCTAGATCATCAGCGACCCGTAACCGAAGCCGATTGGACCAAAGTCGACCAGGCTGGGCTCTCATTATACGAGCAATCGAAGTTAGTTGCCGAGCAAGCTGGGTGGGACTACCAGCGGCAACATCCTGAAGGCCCGGAATTTACAACGGTCAATGCGGGCGCGATGCTCGGACCATCATTAAATGGTCACGTGACCGGGAGTTATAATTTGGTCAACCGACTTTTAACGGGTCAGGCGATGCCCAATTTGGTCGTTAATGTCGTCGACGTCCGCGATGTTGCTGATTTAGAAGTTCGGGTCATGACTGCACCGGAAGCGGCTAATCAACGCTACTTAGCGGTTGCGCCTAAGCCGGTCTCAATGGCCGCCATTCGTACTTTGATTCAACAACAACGGCCCCAATTAGCAGCCAAGCTGACTAAACATTTAGTCCCAGACTGGCTTGTTCACGGCCTGGCCCCATTTAATCGGCAACTCCGCGAAGCCAACTTGATGATGCGGCTCAACCATGACGTCAGCATCCAAAAGGCTGAGCAATTGGGCTGGCAACCACGTACAGCGGACACGGCTGTCCTAGCAGCGGTGGATACTTTGGTGAAGAACGGACTGAAATAGGGTAGCGCGCTCAACGGCTGACGGACAGCAATCCAGTTCGCGGGCACGTTTAAATCATGAGTCATGCAAGGTAATTCTATAATATGTCGTAACTGGTCTAATGGTGAAAATTACTGTTAGATCAGTTTTTTAGTGCGGTCATTCAAATTAGATTGGGCTAATTTTAGCAAAAGTATATATTTTTAAAGTAAAAGTGTTGATTTCTAAACCGAATTAGGCTAGTATTATTTCACGAGGAAAGCGTTTTCCAAACTAAATTGTGATTAGAATAGGAGGAGTTTAATGAATAAGGAGCGACAGATGCCCAAGGATTTTTTCTGGGGCAACTCAGTATCAAGTATGCAGACTGAGGGTGCTTGGGATGTGGATGGCAAGGGCCGCTCAGTCTATGATGTTCGACCAGCAACAGCGACAACTTCAGATTGGCACGATGCGATTGACGAATACCATCGTTACGAAGAAGATTTAGATTTAATGAAGGACTTACACCTGAACATGTACCGAATTCAAATCTCATGGTCGCGGGTCGTTCCGGACGGGGATGGCGCCTTCAATGAAGCTGGGATTGTTTTTTATGACCGGTTAGTTGATGCGATGCTGGCCCGGGGTATCACCCCAATGATTTGCCTGTATCATTTCGATATGCCGTTAGCATTGGCCGAAAATGAAAACGGGTTCATGTCGCGCCACACGGTTGATGCGTTCGTTCGCTTCGGTGAGAAGATGATTGAACACTTCGCAGATCGGGTCAAATATTGGATCGTCTTTAATGAACACAATCTGTATTTTACCGATGAAGTGTTCAACATTTCGGGATACACCAAGGGCGACCAGAGCGTGAACGACCTGTATCGAATCTTCCATCACACGATGTTGGCGCACGCACGCCTGGATGATTTTGTGCATCAAAACTATGACGACGTGAAAATCGGCGGCATGTTGGCATACACACCAGTTTATCCAGAAACGGCTAAACCAATTGACGTGATGGCGGCACGTAAGAGTGATGAGTTCTTGAACAATAACTTGAACGACGCCTACGTTCATGGCCACTATTCACCAGAAGTCTTGCGTTACATTGACCAACACGGAATTGACTACGACTTGCAACCAGGCGACGAAGCCATCATTGCCAAAATGAAAGCGGATTTTTTAGCTTTTAGTTATTATCGTTCCACGGTCATCAATGGGGATAAGATTCCCACGGATGCCGTCCCGAACCGCTATCTCAATTATTCATTTGAGGCTAACCGCTTTTTGAAGGCGAATGAATGGGGTTGGACCATCGACCCACTTGGCTTCCGGAACCTGATTACCAAGTTGTATGACCAATATGAAGTGCCAGTCTTTCCGATTGAAAACGGCATTGGCCTGCGGGAACACTGGGATGGCCAACATATGATCGAAGATGACGCGCGGATTGCGTACCATGCCGACCATATCAAGGCAATGAAGGATGCTATGTTGATTGATGGCGCTAAAGTACTTGGCTATCTTGGCTGGGGATTGATTGATATTCCAAGTTCACATGCTGATATTGAAAAACGCTACGGGGTCGTTTATGTCAACCGAACCAATCATGATCTAAAAGACTTAAAGCGGGTTCCTAAGAAGTCATACTATTGGCTTCAAGGGGTCCTAGCAAAAAATGGAGATGAATTGTAATGGAAAATAGTAGTAATGGTGCTGTTAGCAATTTCATTAACAACAAAGTTCTACCACCGATAATGAAGTTCGTTAACACCAAACCAGTTAAAGCCTTACAAGACGGGATGGTTTACGCGTTACCATTTATTATCATTGGGTCCGTATTCTTAATCTTATCCAATATTCCAATTCCAGCAGTCGCCGCAGTCGTTAAGGCGTCTGGTTGGGCCGCTTTCTTTAACCAAGCTTATACCGTGACGTTCGGAGTACTGTCACTCTGGGCCGCTGTCGGGATTGCTTATGTGTATGTCCGCAATGAAGGTTACGAACCATTACCAGCTGGTTTGACCTCCATGGCCGTATTCTTACTTTTGCAAACGCTTAACATTGCCAATCCACTGGTTGCTGCAATGGGTAAAGCCGGCACTGGGATTACGAATGCTGCCGGAAACGTTGTGATGTCGGGGAGTGCCGTTTCACAAAACATTGATAAGTTGCCAAAAGTCCTACAAGATTTCGTGCAAGCACCAGTTACTGGTGTCATCAACATTACTTGGCTGGGTGGCCAAGGGATGATTGCCGCCATTATCGTTGGGATTTTAGTTGGTTGGGCTTACTCAGCAATGATTCGTAAGGGTTGGAAGATTACCTTGCCAGAACAAGTTCCCGCAAGTGTTGCCAACCAATTCACTGCTATGATTCCTGCCGGCGTAATTTTAATCGTCGCAATGTTGATCTTCGCTGCTTTCAGTGCCCTTGGTAACACTGATATGCTGCAATTCATTTACAAAGTCCTACAAACGCCACTACAAGGGTTATCAGACTCACTTGGTGGGGCCTTAGTCATTGCGTTCTTAGTCCCATTCTTCTGGTTCTTTGGGGTCCATGGTGGGTTAATCATGGGTGCCATTACCAGTGGGCTATTAATTCCTAACACGTTCGACAATGCTTCATTATATAAAGCAGGTAAGTTGACCGTTGCGCAAGGTGCCCACATTGTGACCAACGAATTTTACAATAACTTCATTAACTTAACTGGTTCTGGGATTACGATTGGTCTGGTTATCTTTACGTTATTTGCTGCTAAATCAGTCCAATTCAAGACAATTGGTAAAGTTGAATTTGTTCCTGCATTGTTCAACATTAACGAACCATTCTTGTTCGGGTTACCAATCGTTATGAACCCATTCTTGGCAATTCCATTCTTCTTGACACCAGTTATTGTCGCCTTATCAACGTACTTGGTGATCTACTTTGGAATCGTACCACCACTGAATGGTTTCGCGGCACCGTGGACGACGCCAGCGATTATTTCTGGCTTCCTGATTGGTGGCTGGAAGATGGCGATTTGGCAAACGATTACGTTGGTTATGTCAACCGCAATCTACTTCCCATTTGCTAAGAAGTACGATGCTATTTTGACGAAACAAGAAGGCGAAAAGGCTGCTGCAGAAGCTGCTGCCGGCAACGCTGAAATCGAAAAGATGTAATATAGAAAGGAATTAAATGATTATGGCTGAAAAGATTATCATGTTGGCTTGTTCTGCGGGCATGTCAACCTCACTACTGGTTTCCAAGATGGAAGCAGCTGCAAAGAAGGATGGCGTGGATTACAAGATTTTTGCGACATCCGCGGCGGATATTGACCATCAATTGAGTCAAGATCCACATCCAGACGTCTTATTGTTAGGCCCACAAGTTCGTTATATGGCGAATGATGTGAAGAAGAAGACGGATAATGCCGGGATTCCGATGGACATCATCAATATGTCAGATTATGGCATGATGAATGGTGAAAACGTCTTACAGGCGGCGGAAAAGTTACTCGGCGATCGATAAACGGGTTTCAACCGGGGAAGTCGATGCAATCGTGAATCACCAACGTGTGCGGTGGTTGCTTTAACTCGATTGCGACTTGTCCGAGTGATAATCAAACACTAACCAAATCCTAGATCGTTTTGGTTGTGGGTATCACATACCTATATGTTACGAGTCCTCACTGGCGGTGCTGGTGGGGACTTTTTTTAGAGTGTGAGGTCCGAACGGGTTGGGACTGAGGATTAGCTTAGCAACGATGGTGGCTGGGTGGGCTTCCCAGTCATCATCGTTGCTAGGCTAACCGGAAGTCCCAGTTCGGCTCGAACACGTTTCGGCAATATCGCAGTAGAAGCGCGGTTTTGGCATTAGTCCTTTAGCGTAGCAAGCGCAGACTTCAGCGGCCCCGAACACGTTTTGACAGTATTGCAGTGGTGGACTTCCAGTCATCATCGTTGCTAGGCTAACCGGAAGTCCCAGTTCGGCTCGAACACGTTTCAGCCATATCGCAGTGGAAATGCGGTTTTGGCATTAGTCCTTTAGCGTAGCAAGCGCAGGCTTCAGCGGCCCCGAACACGTTTCGACAATATTGCAGTGGTGGTCTTCCCAGTCATCATCGTTGCTAGGCTAACCGGAAGTCCCAGTTCGGCTCGAACACGTTTCGGCAATATCGCAGTAGAAGCGCGGTTTGTGCATTGGACCTTTAGCGTAGCAAGCGCAGGCTTCAGCAGCCCCGAACACGTTTCGGCCATCAATCAAACAGCGATTTAAACCAAATTAATGATAAGAAACAAAACTTTTTTACAACTTTCCCTTGACCTGAAACCCGTTCGAGCAGTTAGGATAAAGGTAATCAAAGATGGTAGCTGGCCAGCACCATAATCAAATTGGGAGGGTTTATCATGAGTTTATTTTCATTCGGTAAAAAAGTTAAATTGTACGCCCCAGTTGATGGGACGCTGGTAGATTTATCAACGGTCGCGGCGGATGAGACCGGGTTTGCGGTTACGCCTGATCGTCATCATATTTTTAGTCCGATTACCGGGACGGTCAGTGCACTGATCCCTGAACAACGCGCGATTAAGTTGTCGACGGGCAAGCTGGATGTGTTACTCAAGATGGGGACGAATATGAGTGAAACACCTGCGACCTATGTGCACGAGGGCGACCAAGTGACACCGGAAACACCATTAGCTTTCGTTGACCAAGAACAGGCTAACGAGAACAACGAGGATACGACGGTGATGGTGATTGTGGATAACGCGGCTGAACATGCCAAAGGATTGAAATTATCCACAAGTGGACAAGTGAGTCATGACCAAGAAGTTGCAACCGTTGTGGCTAAGTAGCTTGAACGGGTATTTCAATCGCGCTGGACGTGGCCAACCAACCGTGTTTAGACGGCTTGTTCAGTATCGACGATCCACAGTGAACAAAGCAATATTAAATGAATAAAACCTGGTTTGAAGTGACGATGCGCTTCAAACCAGGTTTTATTTTGATTTCGGTTAATTGGCCGCAGATTTCGGGCCGCTTTGTTCCAACGCGGCAAGTTCAGCTTGATACGCGGCGTTGATTTTGTTCAGTTGTTGGTGAAAGTCTGTAATGAGCTTGTTCATCTGAATTTGATATTTTTCATCTAAGGAGAAGCCATTGCTGGTATTCTTCTGAGGTGTCGTCGTCTGATTCAAGTAGCGCTTATAATCATCATCCGGCTGAAGTTTCTCATATAAGTCCACGTTATCGAGTAAGCGGACGATGCGGTTATATTTACCAGTAAACGTCCGCCGCACGATTTGAATCCGATGGCGATAGACGTAACATCCGGCTTGAATGACTTCATCCGGTTCCGGGTAGGTCGAATTGTCAGATTCAAAATGGCGTACGACAGCCGGAACGATTTGGTTAATCGCATAGTTGATGGTCGGTGTAATCAGGGCGGTGGCAATTTTCGTTTGTTGCAACTGGTCCTGTTCAGAGTGCGCGGTAGGCGTGAACACGTCACTGGATAAAACGTCGGGATTGGTAGTCGTTAGATCGACAAATTCCCACAATAAGACGTTGAATTCAGAGTGGTTGAGTCCCGTTTCTTTGAAGACCGTCGTGACGTAATCGGTCAGACTGCCGTAGCGAATGTAGTTAACCGGTACCTTAAAGAAGACAGCCAACTTTTCCATCCGTTCAGCGTTTGCCAGCGTACGTCCTTTCTCCCAATCATTGATGGTACTTTTTCCGGCTAAACCAACGGCAGATGCTAGTTCAGCCATACTTAAATTCGCGGTTATCCGGAGTTCGTGAATCCGGTGACCGACTTGTTGTTTATTAATTTGCAACGCAAGTGCCCCCCAGTTTTGACTAACTCTAGTTTAACATAGGATATGAATCGCTTTCATGATTATTGTCGATTTCGTCACTGCGACTGGGCTGCAAGTGACGAAAAAAATCCCAGTCCAATTCAGACTGGGACGAACACGATTTTAATGATGGATTCGATTATCGATAGTCGACCGTTTGACTATAGATACTTCTGAACGATTGCCATCAAGGCCGCACTATTGTTGACGGGCCAACCATCGAGCTTGATGTCATACGGCTGACTGGTGCCTGGTGAAATGCGGCCAGGAATCGCAAGTTTTTGATGGTGGTCGTGAATGATCAGTAGAAACGAAGCCGTGTCGCAGAGAATCGTCACGTGCGCTGCCAACCAAGTTCCAAGTAATTGCGTCAGTGGCTGATTCACACGGGCCAGTCCAGGCGTTCCCTCATCAATGACGGCAGACCAGTAGCCGTCCAAGTTAAAATCATGTACTAAGGGTGTCAATTGTTGCATGTTGAAAGCCTCCCCCAAGGTTTAGTCGGATATTAAATCGAGTCGTGCACGTAAAGCAGCTGCTTACGACTGATTGCTCGGCAATGGGCC
The DNA here is from genome assembly GCF_023806745.1 of Lactiplantibacillus sp. B652. Classification (NCBI taxonomy): domain Bacteria; kingdom Bacillati; phylum Bacillota; class Bacilli; order Lactobacillales; family Lactobacillaceae; genus Lactiplantibacillus; species Lactiplantibacillus sp. B652. Next base: position 110,117 of record NZ_JAMSKY010000006.1, read on the forward strand.
GATTGTGCTTTTTTTAGACTGACATCGTGTTCAGTCTAAAAAAGCTGACGCTGGTAGCTGCAGATGGCTGTCAATCGTTCGTGGCATCTGTGACTGACTAGACGCCAGCTACGACTGGTTGACCTGTCGTCTGTTCATCATTGCAACGCAAACGTGCACTCGTTATAATTGTTACTTTTAGCATACAAGTAAGCGCTTACTAATGCGAACATTAGCACTTATCCCGCTAGATTAATAAGGTCGCTTTACAGCAACGACTTTAGTCTGCACTCGGCGTATACTAGAAGTAACGATTGGTGAGGGAGTGACGAGTAGTGTTACATCGAATTGCAGTTTTGGCAGATATTCACGGAAATTTGACGGCGTTACAGGCGGTGCTAGCGGATGCCCGGCAGCAGGAGGCCACAGATTATTGGTTTTTGGGCGATTTGTTTTTGCCCGGCCCGGGAGCCCAACAGCTTTATCAAACATTAGCGGACGTTGCACCATCCGTCTGGCTACAGGGTAATTGGGAACAGGGGATTAACGCGATCATGACCGGCACCGGCCGTTTAGAAGAACCGTCAACGATTTATTTTGCGCGGCTGACGGAATACCTGGTCACCCATTTACAGTCGGCGCAGTATGAAGAATTGATTCAGCGACCGATTGCGACTCAGTTAACGCTAAACGGTTTGACGTTCCAATTAGCGCATAATCAGCCAGAACGTTCGACGGGCCACGACCTCTATCCAGCTGGTGAACAGACTAGTTTTGATCATTTAGCGGGGGATGCAGACGTTGCCGTTTATGGGCATACGCATCAACAAGTGATGCGCGTGAGTCAGCGGGGGCAATTGATCATCAATCCGGGCGCCACTGGACAACCGTACAGTCCGTACGCGAAGTTCATGGCGGATCAGCGGGCGAACTATGCACTGTTGACGGTCACGGATGCGGGACAAATCAGTGTGGAATTTCGCAAAGTGACTTATGACATTGAACAGGAGTTGGCGCTGGCCCGAAAACAAGACTTACCTTATCTGAAATTATATGAACATCTGCGGCATACTGGCTATACGAGCACGCATGATGAGAAATTGTTGAAGCGACTGAACGACGAGTACGGCTATCAAGCAGTCGTCCAAAAGTTTTTTGGCCCCCAGCGTGACAATCAGTAGCGAGCGTCTTCGTTAACTTCTATAATAGAATGGACAGTTGTGACAAAACGAGGAGGAATTTCATGAATTTTGCACCATCCGAGTGGTTTGGATTTAATCGCCGCGTCAAACACGATATGACGTTCACAAAAACGATCAATGGTGAGACGAGTACCAAAAAAGTATACGCCCGGTTTAATGTGTGGGCACTATTGTTCACTTGGTTCTACGCGCTGTTCAGTGTTCGTTGTCGGACGCCATTTATCGCGCTGAAAACGGCCGTGCCGTTCTTAGGAATGGTCTTACTAAACATGGTTGTTCAGTTATTTTTCACTGAACAAATCGCATTATCAATTAATCTACTAGGCGACATTTGGTATGGGTTTATGTTTGAAACTTGGTTCCGCAACCAATTGATCGCTAATGGTTACCAGGAAGTCGCTCAACAATAACCTGATTAGGCTTGGCTCGATTGTCGGGCAAACCTGCCAACTGATAAAACTGAAAAAATCGTTTCAAGAATCCAGACTGCATTTTTGAAACGATTTTTTAGTTGTATCGAAAGGTATCACGAGCTATTTTGCATGACGGTCCACTGAAGTTTCGGATTTTAGTTGCGTCTACACACAAATAATATCGTTTCTTTACAAACCTCTGTCTAAACACTTTACATTAGTTAACTATGCTTAATATTGCAGTTAGTTTTACTATAAAAAATGTGGAGTGATAATTTAGTAATGAAGCCGCGTGTTTTAACGACCTTATTCGTATGTACTGCAATTTTAACGACCACGGTGAGTCCAGCGATTGCCGCTGTGACCCCCGTGGATACGCCAAGTGAGCAAGTCGCTGTTCCGGCTGCGAACGTTACGGTGCCAACCCCGATCGTCGATTTAGGAGTGCAAAATCGGCAACTGGTAGACCATGCTGGTAAGACGCAATGGCAATTGGTGGGCCAACCGTCAGTGACCAAGACGCCAGAATTTGATGATCAAGTCTTGAATTTTGATGGCAAATCCGCGTTTTACACCACTTTCACGGATGACCAATTCCGTCAGATCCAGAGTGGTATGGCGGTTGAAGCCTACTTCAAATATGACCCAGCCGCTGATGCCGGTCACGAACATGAGATTTTCTCGAGCCAACAAGGTGGTGGCCTCGGCCTCGGCGTTGAAAATAATCAAGTGGTTTTCTATGCCCATGATGGTGCCGGCTACAAAACGCCTAAAGGGCTGCTGCATAAGGGCCAGTGGGTGCATGCGGTCGGTGTGATTGATAAAAATAAGACGGCGAGTCTGTATCTTGATGGCAAATTGGTGCAACAAGTGGCCATGCCGGGTGATTTGAAGCTGGCACAAAATACCAAGGATTTCGTCCTAGGTGGCGATGCCGCACCTGGCTCACACGTGCAGTCGATGATGACGGGGCAAATCAAGCAGGCCCGGTTGTATGACCAAGTACTCACTCCTGAACAAGTCAGCCAATTGAACGATCAAGCGCAACAGGGCAAGCATGCAGTAGCGCCCGTTGAACAGTCAGTAGCGACGCGTTTAGTGGGAGCGAAGCGCATTGCAACTGGCCATACTTATGGGCTGAATGTACACGCCCGGCAACTAAAGGCAGCGCCAGCGCAACCGTTGACCATCGATGTGGTTTATGATGCCAACAAGTTCGATTATGTCGGTGCTGAACGACTATTGCAAGGCAATCAGACGCAGGTACAACTCGTTCAGCCGGGACGGGTCCGCGTGACGACGACCGCTAATTTGTCGACGGCTGATTTCAAGAAATACGCCCAGACTCGACTGGCGCACCTCAATTTAAAGGCCAAAACAGCGGGTGAGACGCAAATTCAATTGGAACAAACCACCAAAAACACGACGGTTCAATTAGGACCCGCGCAATCCGTTGAAATTCAGGGAAAATACGCCCTCGATTACAATGGTGACGGTATTATTGGGGTTGGCGACGTGGCCTTAGCTTCCGCAACTGACCAAGTCGCTGCCGCCAAACAGGCTGAAATCAAGCCGTATAAACACGTGGTCGTTTTGACGACGGACGGTGGTGGTAACCCCTGGGATCCAAAGGGGATGTACTATGCGCAAGGGACCAAAACACCCGCATGGACGACTGACCCGGTCATTATGAAGAAGCGTCGCAACACGTACACGATGGATTTATTCAATAAACAGTTTGCGATGAGCACCTCTGCGCGGGCAGTTTCGCCAGCAATTTCAGCTCAAAACTACATTTCTATGCTGCATGGACGGCCATGGGACACGTTACCTAAGGAATACCAAGGCACTAACGGGTCAATGGGACAAGAATACTTTGCTGATTTTGATAAACCACAAGCGTTGTTCCCGTCCGTCTTCAAGATGCTTCAAGCTGAGAACCCAACTCGTGGCGCCGCGGCCTTTTCAGAGTGGGGCCCAATCGTGAACAGTATTGTTGAACCAGATGCAGCTGTGATGACCAAGCAGTCCGCTTCGTTGAAATCCTTTGACGATGTCGCCAACTACATCGGCTCATCTGAGTTTAAGAACACTGGTCTAGTGTACATGCAAAGTGATTACATGGATGGTCAGGGCCATAGTCGTGGCTGGTATAACGATAATTATTGGGATAAGTACGCGCAATATGACGGCTTATTCAAGCGCGTCATGGACAAGCTAGAAGCAACCGGGCACATCCATGATACGTTAGTGATTGCTAACGCGGACCACGGTGGCGCCGGGACCAACCATGGTGGCTGGGATGAATATAACCGTAGCATCTTCATAGCCCTCGGTGGCGAAACGGTGGATAGCGGGCGCCGACTACACGGCGGTAGCAACGCGGATGTAAGTGCGCTGATTTTAAACGCCTTGCAAGTACCACAAGCCCCACAAATGTTCGACAGTCAGGTCTTTGACACGTCAGCCTTCCTCAAGCAAACGGAGCTGACGAAGAAACACCGCGCGGTTGAAACACTGAAATTGAGTCGCAACGACCACGAAGCACAAGTTCAAGTGACGAATGCTCAGAAGCGGCAATTAACCGCGTTTGACTTACAGTTTGATCTCGCCGGCCGTGACGTTGCGGACGTTCAGGTCCCAACGGGTGTCAAAATTTTACGCCGAACGGTGGCTAACGGACAATTACGTTTGACCGTCAGTGCGAGTCAACCCGTGACGAATCTGGTAACGATCAAGTTAGCGCCAAGCAAGGCCAAAGCAGCCAAGACGATCATGTTAAGCCAAGCGATGGCGGCAACCGCCGATGGCACGGAAGTCTTAGTCGACCTTGACAACGATAATCCGTTAACGACGCCAGCTAAACCGGATGAAAACGGGTCAAGTACGACCAAACCAGATGGTAACGGCAATACCGTGGTTAAACCGGATGGCAATGAGTCAAGTACAGACAAACCAGATGGTAACGGCAATACTGTAGTTAAACCGGACGAAAATGGTTCAAGCACTACTAAACCAGATGGCAACGGTAATACTGTAGTTAAACCGGACGAAAATGGTTCAAGCACTACTAAACCAGATGGCAACGGTAATACTGAAGTTAAACCGGATGAAAATAGTTCAAGCACCACTAAACCGGATGGCAACGGTAATGTTGCAGTTAAACCGGATGAAAATAGTTCAAGTACTGAGAAACCAGATGGCAACGGTAATACTGTAGTTAAACCAGATGAAAATGGTTCAAGTACCGAGAAACCAGATGGCAACGATAATGTTGCAGTTAAACCGGACGAAAATGGTTCAAGCACCACTAAACCAAATGGCAACGGTAATACTGTAGTTAAACCAGATGAAAATGGGCCAAGTACCACAAAACCAGGTGGTAGCGGCAATGTTAAGCCAGATGACAACAAGTCAAATGCCGCTAAACCCGATGGTAACGCCAATACGCCGGCTAAACCTGGCAAAGGTGGAGATGGCACGTCAACGGCCAGCACCAATGGGACGACCTTACCTGAAACGAATACTGCGACTAATGGCGCACATTCGACCACGAAGCCCCATCATGGTAGCTGGTTACCACAAACCGGTGAAGCGATTCAACGTTGGTTGGCGGTCGCAGGGAGTCTCTTATTGATGATTACTGGTGGCTTAGCCGTATGGTGGCGGAAGCGTCACGCCTAGCGTAGATTAACAATGCCACAGTGATTTAAATAGCACCATGTCGACGAGGGCAGTTCTGAAAAACGAGAGTTCGTTTCAGAACTGCCCTTTTGTACACAAGCTAGTTAAGTAGTAGGCGGACTAAACGCCTGATTGCTAGCTATCGGAACGGGTCATGTGACTGACTAGGGGGAGACACACTCGCAAGACTATTTGATGGTGCTTACGTGTCTCGAATTATAAAGATTGTTAGTATTTTAGTTAGATTTCGTGGCAATAGACTAACTAACGTGCTATGCTAAGTTCCAATTAAATTGACGCATTAGGGTGTTGCCGGAGCGTAATCTCTGGTAAACTTAATGACCAATAGTCACAGTTTAAGTCTTGTTACATCACAAGACTATTGGCGCACATGACAGTGAAGTAAGGTAGGGTGAATTAGCGTGAGTTACTTAGAATTAAAGGATATTCACAAAGCCTATTATTTAGGTAAACAAGCCTTCCCAGTTTTGAATGGGATTAATTTAACTTTCGAACGTGGCGAGTTCGTGGCAATTTTAGGTGAATCTGGTGGCGGGAAGTCAACGCTGATGAACATCATCGGTGGGCTGGACCGGCAATTTGAAGGCCAAGTCTTGCTTCAAGGAACCGCATTGGACCATCACCAAGAGAAACAAATGGACCAGTATCGCCGAGAAACCATCGGCTATATTTATCAATCCTATAACTTGATCAATCACTTATCGGTTCTAGACAACGTTTTGATTTCATTGGATATGACCAAGCTCAATCGTTCTGCGCGTGAGCAACGCGCCAAGGAATTGTTGGCGAAGGTCGGATTAACTGATCAAATCAAAAAGTATCCGAACCAGTTGTCTGGTGGGCAGAAGCAACGGGTCGCAATTGCTCGGGCACTCGCTAGTGATCCGCAAATCATTATTGCGGATGAACCGACTGGGGCGCTGGATTCTGAAAATACGGCGGATGTGCTGAAATTGTTGGACCAAATTGCTGAAGAGGGCCGGTTAGTGATTTGCGTGACCCACTCTGAGGATGTTGCCAACGCCGGGACGCGCATCGTTCGATTAGCGGATGGCCAGATTACATCGGATGACCGGATCAAAGCCGCCTATCCAGTTGATGAAAATCGGCAACAAATTCCTGCGCGCAAGTTGCCATGGTACGTACCGATGAGTACGGCGTTTAAGCACTTACGCTACACCTGGACTTGGAACCTAATCATTATTATTGGGACGGCCATCGGGCTATTTGCGGTGATGCTATTCAACGGCCTAGGCAACGGGCTCAAAGGCTATATCAACCAAGAAATCAATGATATGGTTAATCCGCGGGTCGTGACGGTCAGTCGGTATCAGAAGACGAGCCAAAACCAACGTGGTGGCGGCGCCCAAGCTAATAATCAGCAGGCCGCCGCAATGGGGGTCAGTTCGACGACCACTAGTCAACCGACCTTTAGTAGCACACAATTAGCACAGTTGAAGAAGGTTAAACACGTTCAGACGGTTCAACCAATTATTAGTGCAAGCAACGCGACGCTGTCAATTGGATCAAAAGACTATACGGCATCTACGCTGACAACTTGGACGGCTTCCAACCGGAAATCCATTATTAAAGCGGGTCATACGGCTGGTAAGAATGAAATTGTCGTTGATAAAGACACGGTTGCCAAGAAGTGGTCGTCTAAGAATTGGAAGGACTTAGTTGGTAAGAAAGTTACCGTCTCCTTCCAGACGACCAATGCCAGTGGCAAGTCAGTAACCGTCAAGCAACAGTTAACCGTTGCGGGAATCACTGAAAGCACGACTGGTGGTGCGGTCAATGCGGTTTCGTACGCTACCATGAAGGCGATGCGTTCGTCGAAAGATTTGAGCACGAAACCGACTTCTGTCGCGGTTAAAGTCGATTCTCGAAATCACAATGACGCGGTCACGAAGCAAATCAACAAGCTCAAAACTGACGGTAAGCGAACTTATCGGGCCACGAGTATTGCCAGCATGCTAGACACCGTCAACACGTACGTCAACTTAGCGACGACCATTTTGGCTGCGATTGCGGGTATCTCATTACTCGTTTCAGCGTTGATGATCATCGTGACGATGTTCATGTCCGTTAGTGCCCGTAAAAAGGAAATTGGAATTTTACGTGCACTCGGTGAAAGTCGGGGCGATATCCGCCGCTTGTTCACGAGCGAATCGCTCATTATTGGGGTCATCAGTGCATTGCTCGCCACGGGGATTGCCTATGGTGTCAGAGCCGCGCTGAATAAAGTCCTCTATCAAATCGCCAGTTACAATATGATAGAAATTCATCTCGGCAATGTTGTTTCGACCTTTATCATCGCCCTAGTAATCGCGCTATTAGCGGCAATTCTACCGGCATGGCGCGCTGCTCGCTTGAATCCAATCGATGCGTTAGCCGCAGATTAGTGCTTAATGCTGACTGGGTAAGAATGTGACAAACTTGGTCGCAATATGAAACGATGCTAATGTGTCAGGGCGTATGATTGCTGGTATGGCCTGTCAACCCAGCACAGTTTCCAAGATGCACCTTGATTAGCTCATTATTTGAAGATAACCATCAAAATTAACGTTGATCTGCTAGTCAGCAGTCAACCAGAAGACGTCCGCCATTGCGGGCTAAGCACCTGCTTAGTCCCATTGGTGGGCGTTTTTTTCGTGGTGCGGGTGTTTGATTGTGGACTGACTAGTAACTATTTACTTTTCAGTTGGGTGCAGCTTTTACTTTACATATGTCGATTTTGACATATAATGAAGTCAACAATAAAAGAGTGGGTGATGGGATGCACTATGGGATTTTAGCGATAACCTTTTTGAGCGTTAATTTGGACTTCTTCTTTATGTTGGTGTTCTTACTCAAAAAGTACCGGTTATCACAGGTTATTTGGGGTTATTTCCTGGGAAATATGATTTTACTGACAGCGAGTTTTTTTATCGGTCGGACGTTAACGTTGTTCTTGCCGGAATGGTTGCTCGGTGTGTTGGGGATTTTGCCAATCTGGCTAGCGTTCCATGACGATGATGACGAGCAAGCGGACCGTTCTGGTCGATCGCCAGTGTTGAACGTGCTGGTAACGTATTTGGCGGTATGTGCGGGCTGTAATTTATCGATTTTCTTGCCGGTCCTCGTTGGCGAGAGCATGGCGCATTTCTTGATGACGTTAGTTTTTATTGGCGTGTTAACGGTGCTAGTGGTGATTATTATTAAACAAGTGGCGACATTGCCAGTCGTTCAACGAGTGATCACGGCACACGGTGAACGGTTAATGAAGATTTGTTATGTGTTGATTGGCTGCTACGTCTTCTGGGATAGTGGCCTAATTAGTCACTTGTTGGCACTGTGGTGATAACTGGGAACGGAGGCCCACGGATGGAAGTTAGTGATCAACTATTAGTCGAAGCCGCTAAAATCTATAAGGTACTCGGCAATGTGAATCGAATCAAAATATTGCGCTTTTTAGAACGGCACGAAGCGGATGTGACGGCCATCGTGAGTCACGTGCAACTGCCGCAACCACAAGTTTCTCACCAATTAGCGATTTTATTTCAGTATCAATTGGTGTCTAAGACTAAGCGCGGCAAGCACGTTTACTATTGCTTAGATGACCCCCATATTTTAGAAATGGTGGATGCCATGATTGGGCACGTGGCGCATGAAATCAAGCATGAGCCCCATCATGATTAGCGGAGGATAATGTGAAAGTTAAATTAACGAAACGGCAACTGATTGTCGGCGCTGCGCTACTCGCACTGCTACTGATTGGGCTATTAGTCTATCGCTATCATGGTACCTGGGAGCTCGTTCAACACCGGGTCTTCAACCAAGATGCGCTAGTCGCACAAGTGCGGCGACATCGCGCCGTAGACATTGGGTTGGTCGTACCCTTATTGATTTGTTTTTCAATTATTCCGGGCGCACCCGTTGCGACGATCAGTGTCGTCGCCGGAATTTGTTTTGGCAAAGGACTCGGTGCTGTCCTGAATATTATCGGGATTACGCTGGGAAATTTGATTGCACAGCGATTCTTCGGCCGGGTGACTGCTCATCGGACGCAAAAATCGTCAAAACTCGTGACCGCGATCGGTAATATGCGCCATCCGCTACTCGGCATCATTATCGGCTACACCGTGCCGTTTATTCCGACTTCATTGGTGAGCTTGGCTGCTGTCGAAACAGCGGTGACACGACGACAATTGGCGTGGGCGACGCTAGTAGGGAGTATGCCGACCGCCATTATTTATGCCTGGGGTGGCGATGAATTAATCAAGGCTCATTTTAAAAACGCCGCGCTCGTGATTGGCATTGTCATTTTATTAGTGGGCTTACTATGGCTGATACACCATGACCGCCGGCGCGCGCCAGTATCGGATGAAGAAGTGTAGTTAAGTGCTGACATCCGGCAGCAATCGCTAATGGCCAGCTGCACCACCAACTGCAGGTGATGGGCCGTTTTGCCAGCTGCAACGGACAAGCAACACCACAATCGAATCGATTCAAATAAGCGTTTCAAGAATGGTAGGTTCATTCCTGAAACGCTTATTTGCGTGCTAATGACAATTATTATGAGGCAACTGGTTGTGATGGCTTGAGTTGACTCATTTGTTGTGGTGTTAGTTGAATCGTTTTAAGGGGCTCGAAGTGTTCAGAGAGTTCTGAACTAGGGTCTGCTTGAAAAATGTCGACGGTCGCGTCCGCTAAGTTCAGCCGATAAACGCGCCGGTCGTGCGGACTGTCAACAAAGATGGTGGTAGAAGTGAAGGGCCGCCAAGTAAATTGGGCTGCTGGTAATAGATGCAATTGTTCTAAATCTGCGTAGGTCTCGTTAGGTGTCATGATCAAATACCCCCTTCACCATCTATTATAGTAGGTTAAGGCTAATAGTCAAATAAAGTTATGCTATCCTAAAAATTGAATCTGTAAAATAAAAGCGACCCACACAGATGTGAGTCGCCGCTTTTGTCAGCAAATAATGCTGTATTTTTAAAGAACTGATTCAATGTTCTGAATTAGCAACACTGGTTGGATTAACGAATGACCAGTACCGAAACGGGGGCGTATTTGGCCATATAAGCAGCTTGGCTCCCAAAGTGCTTGGCAATGCCCTTCTTCGCTAATGAACCAATGATGAGTAAATCAGGTTGAACGTGTGGAATGACTTCCTTAACGATCGTCTCACCAGGTTCACCTTCCGCAATCATTGAGCGAACCTTGGTCACACCAGCTTCTTGAGCTTGTTGCTGGTATTTTAAGATGTGTTGCTCTAATTCCTTGCGTTCGCCGTGCACGTAATCTTTGCTTAAGGCTTGGTAGACGTTCATTTCGTCGTTTTCCAGAATCGAAATGATGACTAGTTCAGCATCATCTTGTTTAGCCTGATGAATCGCATAGTCGAAGGCGAGTAGGGCGTCAGCCGAATCATCGACACCGACTAAGATTCGTTTGAATTTGGTTGCCATTATTTGTCAGCCTCCTTAGCCGCTGCGGCGAGTTGTTGTGCGACGTAACGCTTGTTGCCGCGTTGTAAGTCGAAGATCGTCCATGCAAGTAGCGCTAAGATGGCAACGATTAAGACGTAAGCTAAAATCTTAGAGAAGGTTTGTTCGCCGGCAGATGGATTGTCACCGAAGAAGCCCAGAATTGAATCCGGTAACCCTAATAGGTTCAAGAAGGTTAAACCGATAACTGATAACCAGCCAAATCCTTTGATCCAGAGCGAGTTCTTGAAACGTTTGCCCATTTCAGCCGCACTGTCGGTCATCATGAGTAATGGCAGCATGGAGAATGGTAAGGCAAAGGCCAGGAACACTTGCGAATTATTCATCAGATTATTCAGCGCGGTATGTTCATCAATCGCACTCTTACCGCTAGTCAACAGCACGCAAATCAGCACTGGAATCACAGAAATCAACCGAGTAACTAACCGCCGTAACCAGAGTGGCATCCGCATGTGAACGAAACCTTCCATAATCACTTGCCCAGTCAACGTCCCAGTAATCGTGGAGTTTTGACCAGAAGCAAGTAACGCGATTGCAAACAAGGCTGATAAGGCCCCAGACTTAGCAACACTAATCAAAATCCCATTGCTGAGCATTGAGGTGTTCGATAGCGCTTCGTAAAGCCCGAAGAATGAAGGATCCTTAACGGCACCACTCTTGAAAACGGCAACCCCCATGATTAGTAGGAGTGAGTTAACGATGAAAGCGAAGGATAATTGAATGTTGGAATCCCAAGCGGCAAACTTAACCGTCCGAGCAACATCTTCTTCATCATTGTGATCAATCTTCCGCGTTTGTGAAATGGCAGAGTGCAAGTACAGGTTATGCGGCATAACGGTCGCCCCGATAATCCCAAGAGCACCAGATAGTGGCGTCATCCCGTTAACCGTCCGGCCAGTCGAGAAGGTGTCAGCAGTTGGAACTAAGCCCTTGATGACACCGCCCCAGTCTGGGTTGGATAAAGCGACTTGATAGACGAAAACGAATAAAATGACGAGAATCAAGCAAACAACGATGGCTTCGATCTTTCGGAAACCGATTTTGGTCAATAATAGCAAAACTAAAACGTCTAAGACGGTAATAAATACCGCGATAACTAATGGAATATTGAATAATAAATACAGGGCGATAGCGGCACCGATAACTTCCGCAATATCAGTTGCCATAATCGCTAATTCAGTTAAGATCCACAAAACGATTCCGAGTGACCGACTCGTCCGGGCACGAATAGCTTGGGCCAGGTCCATCTGACTCACGATACCAAGTTTAGCTGCCATGTATTGAAGCAACATCGCAATCAAACTTGAAATCAAGATGACAGACATCAACATGTATTGGTAGTTTTGACCACCAGTGATTGAAGTGGACCAATTACCGGGATCCATATAACCAACTGCGACTAAGGCACCAGGACCAGAGTAGGCAAACAAGGTTTTCCAGAAACTCAGATTCTTAGGAACCTCGATTGTCCCGTTGATTTCCTCTAGTGAGGGGCCGTTCGCATATTCAATCAGTTTATGCTTCCGGTTTGGGGTGTTCGTCTTTTCGCTCAATTAAAAGACCACCTTTCTATTTGTATAAATCTTTGAGCCGTTGTCATTGTACAATAAATAAAAGTAAATGGAAATACTTTTTTAGGTGCACCTACAAAAATATCAAACCGTTTTAATTCGAATGGTAACAACGGTTAACTATTATTTTAATGGCATCAAAGGCCGACTGATTGGTGATGAAAGCGGTTCACAATTCGACACCGATTTAGTGTCATATTCGGCCATAGAAAAATTTTAGTGGAAGACGATATTGAAAAATCCGCTATGGAAACGCTATGGTCCGTTTGTTAAGTGGCGATTCACCTCTTCAAGTCGGGCAGTTACGGCCGATATTAATTTAAACGTGACTGGTCATAAAGCCCGGCCTTATCAGGATGCTAAGAAGCTTAGCTTGTCTTTTGACGGGTGACTGGTACGATATCAACATGGGAGGTACGGGGATGAGTTTTGGCGAGAATTTTAAGTTTGTTCGGCAACAGAAGCACTTAACGCAAGCAGCGGTTGCTGAAGAATTACACGTGGCACGACAGACGATTTCCAGCTGGGAAAATGGCCGTTCATATCCGGATATTGGCATGTTAGTTCAGATTAGTACGGTCTACGATTTGTCACTCGATTATTTATTGAAGGAAGATTTGAGTATGTTAAAACATTATGAAGTACAAACGACCACGAGTCGGCGGCAACAACGGCTGTTGTCAGTGGGGTATGGGATTAATCTGGGATTGTTGGTTGTGAGTTACTGTTTAGATTTTTTACAAATCGATAGTTCATTTAGCGAGTTAATCTCAGTTGCGCTAATCGTCATGACTTTTACGCTATTACTGAATTATCCGCACTTTGATGAGTGGGCGACGACTAAGCGCGAAGGGTGGACCTTGTTTGGTTTAATTATGATGTTATTCGCATTGAATCTTGCGCTGGAATGGCCAGATATTGTTGCGGCACTACCATCGGCCAGTACTGTCGCACACACGCCATCAGCGGCCTTGGCTGGAGAGGCTAGTGGCTTTTTGTTTGGCGTAGTGTGGCACCAATTTGTATGGACGATGGCGGCCTTAATGGCGATTGAAATTCCGTTTCAGCGTCTAAAGCGTGCGTGATATATCAAACAGCCTGACATCCGGGTAGGGGATGTTAGGCTGTTTTTAACTTGGACTGCTATTCAAAACGACAGTGGGTGTGGTGTCGAGATTGACAAGTCACTGATAGATGACATTTAGGTGCACATTGCTTGATCGTTTAGTTACGGTGATGCGTACGAGTTCTGAAGACCGCTTGACGGACGGCGGCTGACCGGTGTGCAAGCCAGAGTGTGTATGCCAAACTGGTTGCGCCGGTCAATGCCCAAAGGGTCCAACTCGTGTGGCGGCCGCTTTCAGAAAAACGATAAATTGAGCTGAGGTCTGCGAAGACTTCTTTCAAGAATTCATTATTGATGGTTGCCCAGGAGAGTTTCTCATGAAGATAGGACCATTCGATCACCAACTGCGCGCCTAACGTCAATACCCAGCCAAGCAGGTAGGACCGACCGCCTTGTGCACTGACCGTTGTGGCCCGATTCGTGGTTGGCTGACCGGTGGCTGCTTTTTGGTGTGAGGACGTTTTCATAACGGTTGTAGATTGGGCGTCAGCAGAATGATGCTGGATAGTCGGCTCAATTTTCAATTGCGTGTGACTGGCTTGAAAATAACCGACGACCGTTGCAAACACCAGAATGCCAACCAGCACGATGCCGTTGGTGATTGACCACGTGAAAGTCCGGATAAATTGATACAGCATGATGACTGGAATAATCCAGTAGTTCAACCGCGTGATCCGACTGAATTCGAACTGTTCGTGAATGAAATGATAAATGATAAAAATAATCAGTAGCGCAAGCATTGTTAAGCTCCTTACATTTAGTTTCAGCTAACGATGAGAGTAGCATGTGTTCTTCCTGGCAGATTGCCCGACATTGCGGGATAATTATCTTGATAGAAATTGGATAGTTGTCATCGCCAATAGTTAACTGCTGTGATAAGATTAAGATGTGTTGAATTTTACTCATTGAATGATAATGATGCAACTTAAAACAAATTATTTCATGATAATGGGGTTTAAGTGAAGAAAGCCAGGTGTGATAATCATGAGTAAATCGAATCAGAATGAAGAAACGGTGACGGATATCCTAGAACCAACGGCAGAATTGGATAAGCAAATTCTATCGCCAGTGAAAGAGACCCGTAATCAAGCGATTCGCTATATTTTATGGGGCTTAATTAGTGTGGCGGTCAATTTTGCCACCTTCTATACAACCTACCATTTAATTGGTTTGGAATATCAGGTCGCTAACGTGATTTCCTGGGTGATCGCCGTGCAAGTCGCCTTTTGGGTCGACCGGCTGAAGGTGTTTGATCACCATTCCAAGTACGTCTTTCGTGAAATGGGCAAGTTTTATGCCACGCGGATCGTGACTTACTTGATTGAAGCCGCAATCTTATGGTTGCTGATGTCTGTCATTGGCAGCTCAGCAGTCCTTGCTAAGATTCTCGGTCAAGCTGGGGCGATTATCGGGAATTTCTTATTCTCGAAATTATATGTTTTCCGAAATAAATAGCAGTCTGGAGGTCACGAAGCACAACTTCGGGCCTTTTTTATTACCGCTCACTAAAGGGCGCATTAGTGCTAGTCTGGTTTACAGCCGGCCCTGGAAGCCGAACTAGGTCGTTCATGGCTGATGAACGGCAAGCCAATTAACCGATACGTCAAAAACGCCAGTCCATCAAGGGATGAACGAATACCTTGGTTAGCCCAACTAATGAGGAAAGCGGATTAAGATTACAACTAGATTGCGGTATTCCTAAATATTCTTAATGATTCGCTAAAACCTGTGTCTAAGGGTGGTGACATGTGGTTTAATTAAGCAATAAATGTCCCCGTCCCATTTTAGAATATTAAGAGGAGCGCGCATAATGCTAAAAAATCTGATTCGTGGGTTGAAAGCACTTTGTTTGATTGGACTGGTCATTTTTGGCTGGCGCCACTATGATACGTTGGCGCCCCGCGCTGTTGCCTTATATCAGACTAGTCAGAAGAACTTGGCAGCAGCCTTATCTGGGGACTTATCAAGCCATCTGTTAGATGCGGATGAGACCAGTGAGACGGCTGACTCGACAACGACTCAGTCATCAGGCGACAGTACGAATAACTCGTCAGCAAGCAGCACGACGAGTACGAGCAATGCCAGTGAATCCAGTTCAGTGGCGGCTTCGTCATCGACGAGTACCACTGACGCGACACCAATCGAATCAATCGTGCAGAACACGACCCTGAAAAAGACTTATTATTACACATTTTCAAGTAACTTACCGAAAGCGGCTCGCCTAGTCTTTAAAGAAGCGGTCGCCACTTATAACCAGACCGGACTTGTCCACTTAGTTGCGGGCAAGGCGAGCGGCACCCAGAATTCCGTCACTTTTTCAATGTACCACAAGAAGATGTCAGCCGGTTCTACCAGTGTTGAACTTGGTCATGGGGGCCCAGACATCACCAAACAGATCAGTTGGCGCGGCACCCAGTATTGGAATAATGCGACGGCTAGCCTGAATGGCTCGTACTCGTCAGCCTTCAGTAAATCCGTTGCGGTCCATGAACTCGGGCACGCACTGGGATTAGACCACAGTACGTCCAAAGAATCGGTGATGTATCCAATCTCGCAAGGCAAGAGCAGTTTATCGTCAGCTGACATTGCGGCCTTACGAACAATTTACCAAAAGAACGCCTAAGTGAAAAAAGTCAGACAAAATTTAACCATTTTTAAAATGATGACCTATAATTGAGGTGTACCGAAAATTAGAAAGGAAGTTGTTTTAGTATGGCTGCAGCAGTTGAAATGAACAGTATGTTAGACGAACGGATGACGGACGTGTTTGATTGGAGCGATTCCAAGTTACCTGTACGGGATGCAATCTGGAATCACTTTATGGACGCGGATAGTCATGATACTGACAAGACGGCTGACGAAGTAGCGCCTTATATGAGTATGGACGAAGCTAAGCTCAAGAGCGAAGTTGAAAAACTCCTAAAGGCTTAACTAAAATAACGACCATGACGGCCTAATTTTTCGAAGAGAACGGTGACATAATTGTCAGCCGTTCTTTTTTTCGCATTTTTTTAGCCTTCAAGAAGACCGGCCATGGCGAGGCTGATTTTTAATTAATATAAAAATAATTAAAAAATTCGCTTGACTTATCACCGAAAATTAATTAACCTAAGAAACATCAACTAAACAAAAAAACTTTTTGAAAGCGAGGTGCGTCAACAATGAAAATTCAATCTAACCTAACCAATTTGTTGACGACCCTTGCTGTTCAAAACTTAGCCTTATTATTAACGAAGAAGGACCCGGTCACTTGACCTTGAGTTAAAACTCAAAATTCAAGTGAACTGAGCCCTTCTTTCCCATTGTGGTAATGAGGCTCAGTTCCATGAAAAGGCCTCATTCACTACGGTGGATGAGGCCTTTTTGTGACATAAGGAGGATTGGGGTTTCAACTAGTTTCAATCAAAAAAAGAAAGTGGGAATTGAAAATGAAAACATGGGAAAAACGAACGATGCAGATTGCGGCAGTGGGTGCGATGGCAATGACGTTGGCAGGTTGTGCGACCGCTAAGTCGAATTCTAGTCAAGGAAATAATCCAGGCAAGACGATCAAGATCGGGGTCAACATGGAACTATCAGGCTCCGCTGCCGGTTATGGTGAACAACAGAAGCAAGGAATTCAGTTGGCCGTCAAACAAATCAATAAGCAGGGTGGTATCAAGGTCGGCGGAACCAAGAAGAAGATTCAATTGGTCATTCGCGACAATAAGACTTCGAACACCACGGCGGCATCAGTGGCTGCGCAATTGGTCAATAACGATAAGGTCGTGGCCGTCGTTGGACCAGCCACCACGAGCGCTGGGACCGCAGCCATTCCGAACATGACTAAGGCTGCCGTGCCGTCCGTGAGTCCTTCAGCGACCGACCCCGATTACACGTTGCAAAAGAGTGGCAAGGTTCAAAAGTACATATTCCGGGCTTGCTATCAGAATAATTTCCAAGGTTCCACTGCCGCCAATTTTGTGACCAAGCAGCTGAAGGCCAAACGCGTCGCAATTTTGACCGATAACTCCAGTGACTACGGGACGGGGTTGACCAAAGCGTTCAAGAAGCAATATAGCGGTACGGTTGTCAGCAGCCAGACCTTCCAGGAAGGCGATAAGGACTTCAACGCCGTTTTGACTTCCCTGAAACATAAGAAAATCGATGCGATTTATGCGCCTGGCTATTATTCCGAAATTGGTCTGATTGTTAAACAAGCACGTCAAGCGGGCATCAAGGTTCCAATCGTCGGTAGTGACGGGATGGCGGATGCGAAGTTGGCCCAAATCGCCGGTAAGTCGAACGCCACCAACGTTTATTACACGACGCCGTTCTCGACTAAGGCGAGTGCAACGAACAAGGTCGCATCGAAGTTCATGAGCGCCTACAAAGCCAAGTATGGTAGCACGGCACCAACCTTCTCCGCGTTGGCTTACGATTCAGTTTACATGATCAAGTCAGCAATCGAAAAAGAGGGTTCAGCGAACTCCGTCAAAATCGCGGATGGCTTGGCCAAACTCAAGAACTTTAAGGGTGTGACCGGGACGACCACGATCGACAAGCAACATAATCCTGAAAAGACGATTTCAATCGAACAGTTGACGAATGGCACGGTCAGCAAGGTTTATAACGTCAAATAGCTTAAGTAAGCGCATGGGGGAACACATATGCAGACATTTGGACAACAACTCATTAACGGCTTATCGCTCGGCAGCATCTATGCGCTGCTAGCGTTGGGCTACACGATGGTCTATGGCATTATCAAATTAATTAACTTCGCGCATGGCGATATTTATATGTTGGGCGCCTTTTGGGGCTATTACAGCCTCAGGTCACTGCACTTTAATTTCTTAGAAGCACTCTGCTCGGCAATGATTATCTGCGCGGTGAGTGGTGTCATCATTGAGTATTTCGCTTATCGACCGCTGCGCCATTCACCGCGAATCACCGCTTTGATTACGGCGATTGGGGTCTCATTCTTACTTGAAAATGGCATGTCCTATTTCGTGGGTGCGAGCGCGCGGTCGTTCCCCCAAGCCATCAAAGTAGTCACCTATCATTGGGGTGGACTGCGAGTCTCTAACGTTCAGTTATTGATTTTAGGAACTGCCTGCTTGCTGATGGTTTTGTTGGAGTTAATTATCAAACGTACCAAGATGGGCAAGGCGATGCGGGCCGTGTCAGTTGATCCAGAAGCGGCCCAGTTGGTCGGGATTGATTTGAACCATACCATTTCGTTTACGTTTGCCCTCGGGTCAGCGATGGCCGGTGCGGCGGGCGTGTTGATTGGTCTTTACTACAATTCGATTGACCCCCTGATGGGCATGACACCCGGTATTAAAGCCTTTGTTGCCGCAGTCATTGGTGGCATTGGCTCGGTCCCGGGTGCGTCGATTGGCGGCTTCATCATTGGTATTTTGGAGACGGGCGTTCAAGCAATCGGCTTGTCCGCTTACAAGGATGCGGTCGTCTACTTCGTCCTGATCGTGATTTTGCTCGTTATGCCAGCCGGGATTTTTGGCAAACGAACCAAGGAAAAAGTATAGGAGGCGGCACAACATGAAAGCAAATCTGAAAGCGAATCTCGCTTGGTTAGGCGTAATGGTCGTCGGCTTCGTGGCGATTGACGGCTTCGAATTGATGGGGCTAATTAATTCGTTTATTGAAAACATGCTCGTCACGATTGGCATTAACGTGATTTTGGCAGTTGGACTTAATTTAATTATTGGCTTTGCGGGCCAATTTTCACTTGGTCACGCCGGTTTTATGGCGATTGGTGCCTATGCGACCGGGATTATGACCCAGACGATGGCGACACCCGCGGGCTTCTTCCTGTCGATGGTCGTCGGGGTGGTGATCGCGATTGTCGCTGCGATTATTGTCGGCATTCCAACGTTGCGGTTGCGCGGTGATTATCTCGCAATTGCCACGATGGGCGCCGCCGAAATCATTCGCATCTTAATCAACAACTTAAAAATCACGAATGGGGCCGCTGGACTGTTCAATATTCCACCGTTGGCTTCGTGGGCAACGGTTTACGTCATGATGTGTGTGACGACGATCGTAACGGTCAACTTTATTCACAGTCGTGGTGGCCGGGCAGTCATGGCGGTCCGCGACGATGAGTTGGCAGCCGGTGCGATGGGGATCAATACGACCCGTTGGAAGCTCGCGGCCTTCGTCTTTGGCGCCGCCACCGCGGCAATTGGCGGTTCCTTACACGCCGCTTACATTCAAACGATTGCCCCTGGTGACTTCAATATCATGGCATCGATTGCGATTTTGATTATCGTGGTGCTTGGTGGCGTCGGCAGTATTACCGGGACGTTTGTGGCCGCCATTGTCTTGGGAGCCCTAGATACGGTGCTCCAGAACTTTGGGACGATTCGGATGATTATCTATTCACTGGCGCTGATTCTAATAATGATTTTTAAACCAGCAGGCTTGTTAGGCACGTGGGAATTCTCGTTTGACCGCTTGTTTAACCGTCGGCGGAGCAAGGAGGCCATCAATCATGAGTAGTCGATTATTAGATGCACAGGGCTTAGTCAAAAATTTTGGTGGCCTGACCGCGGTCTCGGACGTCTCACTGCATTTTGACCAGGACGAATTGATCGGACTGATCGGGCCAAACGGGGCTGGTAAAACGACGCTGTTCAACTTATTGACTGGTGAAACAAGCGTCAGTGCCGGCAGCATCAGCTTTTATACGGATAACGGTGTGGTAGCGTTGACCGGTAAACAACCGGCCGCGATTGCTCGGATTGGGATTTCTCGGACTTTTCAAAATATCCGGGTCTTCAAAGCGATGAGTGTGCTCGATAACGTTCGCATTGCGATGACAAACCATTATCGGGAAGGCTTTACGACCAGTATTCTGCGGTTGCCACACTACTACCGCACTGAACACGCGATGACGGTGGCCGCCCAAGAACTACTCGCGATGTTTGATTTGACCGCCGTAGCCGACCAACCGGCGAAGAACTTGCCTTATGGGATTCAACGCCGTCTTGAAATCGTGCGGGCCTTGGCGACTAAGCCAAAGTTGCTCTTTTTGGATGAACCGGCCGCGGGCATGAATCCCGAAGAGACGGCTGATTTGACCCGCCTGATTCGCCGGATTCAACAGGAATTTCACATTACCGTCGTCTTGATCGAACACGATATGTCACTCGTGATGAACGTCGTCGAACGGCTATACGTGTTGGAACACGGCGCATTACTCGCTACCGGGACGCCGGAAGAGATTCAGCACGATCCAGCAGTCATCAAGGCCTACTTGGGAGGGATGTAAATGCTTGAGGTACAAGATTTAGTCGTGAACTACGGTGCGATTCAGGCGGTCAAGGGCGTTAGTTTTGAAGTCAAACAGGGTGAGATCGTGACCTTAATTGGTGCAAATGGTGCTGGTAAGTCGACGTTGCTACACACGATTTCGGGGTTAATGCGACCAACTAGCGGAACGATTCGGTATTTAGACCAACCCATTCAAAAGACCGCCGCGCCTAAAATCGTGCGAGCAGGAATTTCACAAGTTCCCGAAGGTCGCCACGTGTTCCCTGGATTGTCCGTACAAGAAAATCTGCAGATGGGCGCCTTTCTGCGTCGTGACCGCCAACAATTAGCGGATGCTTATCAACGGGTCTATGATTATTTCCCTATTTTGAAGAAACGGCGACACCAGGATGCCGCGACGTTATCCGGTGGCGAGCAGCAGATGCTAGCGATGGGTCGCGCGTTAATGGCAGCGCCCAAATTAATGTTGCTCGATGAACCATCAATGGGGTTGGCCCCCATTTTCATTAACGAAATTTTTGAAATTATCAAAGCAATCAATCAGGCTGGTACGACCGTTTTACTGATTGAGCAAAATGCCAATCAGGCGCTAAAAATTGCTGACCGCGGCTACGTCCTGGCTAGTGGACAAGTCAAATTGAGCGGCAAAGGCTCGGAGTTGTTGGCGAATGCGGATGTACAAAAAGCTTATCTAGGGGGTTAAGTATGAGTGTTGCAGATTATATGACCGCCCACTTAGTCGTTGTCAATCCGAAAACGACCATCAGTGTAGCGGTAGATTTAATGAAGAAAAATTCAATTCACCGGTTACCGGTCATGGATGGCAATCAAATGGTCGGGTTAATTACGCACGGTATCATCCAACGTGCGTTACCTTCGCAAGCGACGAGCTTGTCGGTCTACGAATTAAACTACTTATTAAATAAAACGACCGTCGATCAAATCATGACGACTGAGGTCCAGACCGTTGCGGCGGATGCCCAGTTAGAGGCCGCCATTGCGACCATGCGCCGGCACAAAATTGGTGTCTTACCGGTCATGAATGATCACCAAGTGGTTGGTATTATTACTAACAACGATATTCTCGATGCGTTTTTGAACATTACCGGCTACGGTGAACCCGGTATCGTGACGCGGGTCGTCATCCATCACGACCAAGTCGGTGTCATCTTCGCAATCAGCAAGGTGCTGGCAGCCAATGACCTCAGTATTCAAACGTTGATGGTCGTCAACCACCAAGCCACTAAAATCATTGAGCTTCACGTTAACAGCGAGCTTGCGGAACCGGTGAATCAGGCCTTGATTGCTGCGGGCTTCGATGTGCAGCCAGTTAGTCAGCACTAACGATTTGTCATGAATCGTGACTAAATCATGCCAATTTTTAAGTTCAAAAGCGGCCAGCTGAGACCCGCTGGAAACAGTGCGAGTTAGCGTAAACCTGCTATTGTAGCAACGTCCTACGCCAGCTTCCAGGCATTCGAATGGCGGACATTTGCGGACCCAACCTTTGTTGGATTAGTCGTCGGTTCTTAGCACACGGTCATTTTGATAGTCAACTGTGAGACTGGCTCTAACAATAGCCTAACTTTCTTACCCGTGCTTTAATGCTTCGGACACTTGGCTTCGCAGAACTTGTCAGAATTTTCTCTGATCGTTTGAGCTAGCAAAGTCTCAAATCATTTCACCAGTATTTAAATGCTATAAATCATCATAGATGCGAATTCAACGCTTGAATGAAGGACCGGTCACTAATATTCAGTGACCAATTGCACCCAGATAGGTGGCCGTTTATTCGCCATTCGAGTGGCTTCCCGACTGGAGGAGTCGGCTTACGTTCCAGCAATTGTCAGCCGGCCCCGGAAGTCGGACTAAGGCGCGCATCGGCTGACGGACAGTAAGCCTAACAATTGGCATGATTTAATCATGATTCATGTCGGCAAATCGTGAGTACTACTAGACAAGTAAAGACCTTAATTAAGACGCCCCAAGCCAATCTGCTTGGGGCGTTTTTAAGCGCTGTTCATAAATCCCGTTATCGTTAACCAAGCGATACGAGGTATAAACTTTTTTATATTTAATCGTGACAGTTTCCACGGACCTAATAGTTGTGAGGAATAAACGAAAACAGTTCCGTGCCAGGACTTATACGCCATTATCAATCAGATGAACATAAGTTACTGGTCGAACAATAAAATGACTATTTAAGCGTAATTAGTTATCGATATATAAATAAAATGGTGATTAGCTGAAGCCTATCTGTTGACATAATGACAGCGGTTAAATTTTGTGACATTAAATTGTACACTTAACAAAAATTTAATAATTATTATGAAACGTCCTATAAATGTTGACCCTATTGACTTTTAACGCTTAATCGAGAAGTGATGCAAAGATTAAGGGGTTGTAATTGTTTGCGGATGTGGTAAATTATTAATGCAGTTAATGAATTAGGTCAAACAAAGGGGATGTCACATTATGAAAAAAGTAGTAGGCAGTCTACTAATGACGAGTACGATGTTATTAGGTGCGTTGGCACCGATTGTTGCAAACGCCGCAGATGGGGAGAACCGTAGTGGGACGACTGATACAACGGCAACGTTTACAGCCAACACCACCAATCCAGTTGATCCGGTAGATCCAACTGATCCAACGAAGCCATTAAATCCTGGTGACGGGGACAACGGTGCCAATGCTGGTGCGGGCTTATCATTGATTTATGCACCAAGTAAGTTAGGTTTCGGTTCTAACCAAATTGACGTCATCAATAATCAAAGCTACGCGGCTGATGCTTCTAGCACTGTGATGATGGGGACGACTAATAAGGTTGGGTTACAAGTCTCTGACCAACGTGGGACCAACGCCGGCTGGACGCTGAGTGTTGCGGCCGCTGATGGGACGGATGGTAACTTGAGCAGCTTGAAGGGCGCTACACTTAGCTTGCCTGCTGGAACGGTTACTTCGACTGGTGCCACTGCTGGTTCTGGTAGTACCGCTGGTAACGGCGCAACTGGTCAAGCCGTTGACTTGGACTTAGGTAGCCAAGCGTCAACTAGTGCTGGTGCGACCTTTACGGGTGCGACTTCTGGAGTTGTCCTGACCGCCGCAGATAAGAACGGTGCCGGGATTACTTCTGACTTGCTGGACCCAACGGCAATCAAGTTGAACGTTGTCGCGAACACGGCTTCCGCAACCACGTACAAAGGTGTTTTGAACTGGACATTAACGTCATCCGCAGATAATTAAAATAACGAACACATGAGATGACCATTGCCAAGCAGTGGGCGTCTCTTTTACATAAAATGACGGTGGGGGGACGTAAATCATGAAAAAATTAATGCAAAGCATCGCTGCAATTTTATTTATCGTCGGAGGCTTGGCAGCAGCCATTCCGGCACAGGCAGCCAATAGTAGCACCAATAATAATATCGGTTTCAGCGTATCGGCTCAGACACCTGATAATCAAATCGATAAACAAGCGACCTTTTTTGATTTGAAAATGAAGTCTGGACAAACGCAACCGTTACGGACGCGTATCTATAACACGACTAATCGTGATATTCGCGTGAAGATGGGCATTCATACCGCCTATACCAATTCGGCGGGAGCCATCGAATACGTGACACCGGCGAAAAAGTATGACGCGTCACTGCGATATCGAGTGGACCAATTGACTAAGATTCAGGGCCCAACTACCGTAACGGTACCGGCTAACGGTTCCAAAGTCGTGAGTGCTAAAACCACGATGCCGACGAGTGATTTCAATGGGGCGTTACTTGGTGGCTGGTATTTCAAACGAGTTGATCAAAAAGTGACCGGTGAAGTCAAAGGCGCGACCAACGTTAGTAGCGTCTATTCCTATGTGATTGGCATCAAGTACAGTTTGGGGACCGCGCCATCACCAGTTTTAAAATTGAGTGACGTTTCGGCTGGGATGGTCAACTACCACCGTAGTATTGTCGCGACGTTACGCAACACAACGGCGGTCATGATTCCGCGGGTCACCATGAAGACGGTGGTCACGGCCAAGGATAGCGATAAGACTGTCGTTAAAGCGACTAAAAAGGGCGTGATGTTAGCCCCGAATACGACGTTTAATTATCCAATGTTGTTGAATAAGCAGAAATTACAGGCGGGGACTTACCACTTGCACATGGTCGCAACCAATAGTGATCATAAGTGGACCTTCGACCGCGATTTCAAAATCAGTGCGGCGACGGCCAAGACGTATAATGATGATACGGTCGACGATAACGGGATCAGTATTTGGTGGCTGATTGGCCTTGAGGCGCTCGGCATGCTGATCATTGTGTTACTGGTATTGTGGCTAGTGTTCTGGCTCAAAAAACGGCGGCAAACGCAAAAATAAGTTATAAATTAGCAAGTTGATAAGCGGTAACCATGGAGACTCAGGAAAAAGGGGGGACTGACCGATGTGGAGACGACGATTGATGGGAATCGGATTGGGGCTACTTGTATGGTTATGGTTAGGACCAGCTGTGCTGGCAACGGCGCAACCACTGGGAACCACTGAGACTCAGATTAGTTTTTATGCGGGGCCCAAATCAACCAAGCCAACAGTGACGGGCCAAATTCCACAAGGCGATATGGTTTATCAGACACGGCGAGTACTGACACATGAGGCTGATTTTGCTGGTCAATTGCAGCGTACTTTGGCAACCGGTCAGTTGCCACAAACTGGTGAGAATCTGCGACGCTATCAGCAATTGTTCGGGGTGCTCACATTAGTAGCGCTCGGATTAATCTGGCAAATCAGCCGGACACTAAGGGGAGGGGACACGCGTGCGACGTTATCAAAAAATCATTAGTCTAAGCTTATTGCTGGTCAGTGGCCTGTGCCTCTTATGGGGATTACGATTGACTGGGCATGCAGCCACCGGGTTGACTTCGGCGATGACAACGATGCCGACGAGCAGTACCTCGTACTATACAATTTATGAAACTGGGAATGTTGTTGGTTATAACATTTCTGGTGGGATTGGGTCGTATCCTAAGCTGACTAAGGTCACGGCCAACTACGCAAATGAGGGGCGGCTCTCCACAAAAACGACTAGTATGGCATTGACTTTTAGTGGGACGTTAACGGCTAATTCAGCTGAGATCAAATCGCTGTATTATGACGTTTTCTACAAGTCTGCGGATGCTGATTCCGGTACATCTCTAGTGACGACCACGCCGTCAAATATGGCTTATGGGACGAGTTCAGTTACGATGAATTCAACCAAAACGCTGTCAGTCAATATGAGTAAACTGAAAGATGACTTGCCCGTATATGTCGGCTTCCGGCTCACAACAACTAGTGGTGTGACGGCAACCTACCGTTTAGCTATTTTTAACAAGGTTAGTCTGAAAACGACGCTGGATACACCGACCTCGACGGACAGTAAGCTGATGGGGAGTGGAATTGCTGGTAATACGGTCAGCACGACCATCAATGGGACGACCTATACGGCAACGATCGGCAGTGATGGTAAGTATGAAATCAAACTCAATAATACGTTGAATGGCGTTAGCTCCGTCACGGTCACGCAGACTGGTGACGCAGACTACGGTGAATCCGAATCAGTCAAGAAGGACGTGACGGTCGCACCGCTGACAATTAAGAGTACAACGACTAGTGTCAACTTGTCGGTCACTGATTTGGAAGGCCTGACGAGTGATGCGGATGTTGTGAGTTGGCTGGTCAAACAAGCCGGGGTCGTTGCGACTAATCCTAGCAATGCCAGTGACACAATGACCTATTATGCTAGCGAGTCGGATCTACTCACAACGTTCAAAGGTCTAGCTGATAATGAGAGCACCACGGTTCACGTTTATGCGAAGAGTGCTAGTGGTTTGACCTCAGAAGAATTGGCCCTGCAAGTCACTAAGCTAGCGGGGACCTTATCCTTTAGTGAATTGAGTAGTAGCCTCGGATTTGGTAACTTAACGGTGCCAGTCAATCCGACCGTCTATCAACCGACTAGTACGATGAACGTGACGGTCGCAGACACCCGCTCGACCGGGTCTAAGTGGTACTTATACGTGAGCGCGACCCCGTTGACATCCACGACGGTTACGGGGCGGACGCTAAAAGGTGATCTGATTTATCGCGATGGTTCCACCGATACGGTACTCACAAATCAATCCATGTTGGTCCAGCAAGGCCAAAAAGTCGCCGGTACTACCGACACCAAGGTGACGAGCGACTGGTCCAGTACGAAGGGCATTGGCCTTTCTGTACAGCCTGGAATCTACGCTGACACCTATCAAGGGACTTTGAAGTGGACCCTGACTGATACGCCGGATAACTAGGATAATCAAGAATAGAGACGTTCCCACAACAGCAAGTTTACGGTTACCTCGCACTGTCTCTAGTGGGGCTTAACTGGCCGCATTTGAACTTAAGAATTGTTCTGTTTCAGCCACAGTGAATAAATAGTTAAGTTCACACTTGACAAGTAAGTCACCGCCATGGTTTACTATAAGCTATAAATTGAAACGGAGGATGACAACCATGTCATTAACAACTAACCTTCAACTAAATATTCAATTTGCCTTTAGCTTTTTCTTTAGATAGCGTTTGTATTCGTTTGATGGATACAAGCGCACGCAACGCGTTTGTATCTATCGAGAGCTAAAGTTATTCAACATGACTTAAACGCCAGATAGATGCAGGGACAATCTATCTGGAAAAATATCGGGCCCGATAAAACACCAGGTGGATTCTTCCGAGAATCTAGCTGGTGTTTTTTATTTTCAGTCCGGTTCATCAAGACGTTGATGGTATTGGGGCAAATCACACAACGATTAAGGGGAATTTCAAGATGAAAAAGACAATTTTAACGGGTGTTATTTTAGGTGCCGGCTTACTGCTTGCCGGTTGTGGACAACAAGCAACGGCTAATAAGAAGACTGTTTCAATCGGGATTTTACAAGTGGTGCAACACGGGTCATTGGACCAGGCACGCAAAGGCTTCAAAGCCGGATTACAAAAGGAATTGAAGGCGCATGATAGTAAGCTCAAGGTCAAGTATCGCTACTTGAATGCGCAGGGCGACCAAAGCAACTTGAACACGATGAGCCAGCAGTTAGTTCAACAAAAAAATGATCTGTTAGTGGGAATTGCGACGCCCGCAGCTCAGGCGCTGGCAAAAAAGACGACCAGCATACCGACCTTAGTGACAGCGGTCACGGATTTAAAAGCTGCGGGATTGGTCAAGAGTGATACCAAACCGCAAACTAATGTCAGTGGGACGAGCGATTTGATGCCGGTCGGGAAGCAATTACAACTGCTGAAAAATATGGCGACTGGCAATAAGCCGTTAGGGATGATGTATAACTCATCGGAAGAAAATTCCGTGTTACAAGTCAAGATCGCCAAGGCGTATGCCAAGAAGCATCACATTGATTTAAAGGTCGTCAGCGCCACCAGTACTAATGATGTCGCGAGTGTCTTAGCCGGTTTGACAGGTAAGATTTCTGGGCTGTACTTGCCGACGGATAACTTGATGGCGAGTGCGATGAAGACGATTGGTCAGAAAGCGACCGCTGCCAAATTACCAGTTGTGACTGGTTCGATTGAAATGGCTGAAGATGGCGGCACGGCGACCTATGGGCTGAACTACTATGAATTAGGCGAACAGACTGGGAAGATGGCCTACCAAGTGTTAGTTAAAAAGCAGAAGCCACAGACGATGGCAGTGCAAACGGCAGACAAGTTACACCTGTATGTCAATAAGTCAAATGCCAACGCGATTGGAATCAAACCAAGTAGTATCAAACAACCTTAGGCACGTCACGAAAGGAGTCGAAATAAGATGTTAACGACAAGTATTGGTCAGGGATTATTATGGGCGCCACTCGTGATTGGGGTCTTCTTAACTTTCAGAATTCTGAACATTCCAGATTTGACGACGGAAGGTAGCTTCCCGCTCGGGGCGGCGGTGACGATTAGTGCGATGTTGGCCGGTCAATCAGCGGTGACCGCCAGCCTACTTGGCTTCATCAGTGGCTGTGCCGCCGGATGGGTGACTGGGATGCTCGATACTAAGTTGAAAATGCCGTCATTACTGGCCGGAATTTTAACGATGACCGGGTTGTATTCAATCAATATGCACATTATGGGTAAGGCGAACATCCCGCTACTCGCGCAAAAAACGTTGATGATGGGTTTACCAGCCAGCTGGTCACCGGACTTGCAAACAATCGTTGTGGGTGCCAGCGTCACGCTAATGGTCGTGATCGTACTGATCTGGCTATTTGCGACTCGGTTGGGCTTGTCCTTGATGGCGACGGGGAACAACCCGGCAATGAGTGCCGCCAACGGTATTTATACTGATCGAATGGTGATTATTGGCTACATGCTATCCAACGGGCTGATTGCCTTATCAGGTGGGCTGATTGCTCAGAGCAACGGTTATGCGGATATTGGGATGGGCATCGGAACGATTGTGATTGGCTTAGCGTCAGTCCTCGTTGGTGAAATCTTCTTACACGGCCGCCAGATGTGGGTTCGTTTGACTGGGATGGTCGTTGGGGCCATCGTTTATCGTTATCTATTGACGTTAGCGATGGGCCTAGGCTTCCCGGTCAACGACCTCAAGATTTTATCCGCAGTGATTCTCGTTATCGTGATTTGTTTGCCACTATTACAAAATAAATACCGGACCAAACGACAATTGCGCCGGTACCTCAAAGAGATTGGAGTCGATCAATATGCCACAACCAGCCATTCTGAACGTACAACACTTACAAAAGGTCTTCTTTCCGGGAACCAGCAACGAACGGCACGTCTTAAAGGACGTGAATCTAACGATTGAACCCGGCGAATTCGTGGCCGTGATTGGCAATAATGGGGCTGGCAAGTCGACACTACTCAACACGATTGCCGGTACGCTCAGCACCGATGCCGGGGAAATCGAACTAGCCGGGCACCGGGTAACCAATCGGCCCGTTGCGTACCGCTCACGGTGGGTCGCCCGCGTCTTTCAGGATCCCAAATTAGGGACAGCGGGTGACTTGAGCGTTGCCCAGAACTTAACGTTAGCGGCGCGGCATACCGGAAGCTTGAGTCTGCGTCGGTATTGGCGTCGTGACCAAGAAGCGCAGTATTTGGACTTATTGGCCAGCCTCAACATGGGCTTGGAACAGCGTTTGAATACCCAGGTGAAATACTTGTCGGGTGGGCAGCGACAGGCCTTATCCTTATTGATGGCCACGCTCAGCCACCCTGAATTGTTACTGTTAGACGAGCACACCGCCGCCCTTGACCCACAAACGAGCGCCGAGGTGATGGCGTTGACGCAAACAATTGTGACGGCTAATCAGCTGACGACCATGATGATTACCCACAAGATGAGTGATGCCCTTGCATACGGCGACCGTTTGGTGATGGTCCAAGACGGCCAGATCAAGTTAGATGTCCGTGGGGCAGCCAAACAAGCGTTGCAGGCGGATGAATTGTTGACGATGTTTGCAGGGTAACTAAAAAAGGCGCAGCAGGTCGATTTCGAGACCGCTGCGCCTTTGTGATTGTTCGGGACCGCACCGATTAATGTAATCGGCGGGCGACTAACCAGATGATGCCACCGACGATGAGAAAAAAGGCGACGACGGATATGATGAAGATGTAATCTCCGGTGTATACGGACATGGTGGGCCTCCTCGATTTTATCGCACTGATGCAGTATGCGTTCATTTGGGGCGATGACCGCGGTTATTGCAGGGCAACTGCTAAGTTCAGTGCAAGTAGTGTTAACTTAGTTTGATGGTAACATTTATATTTATAGGCGTAAATATTCACATGGTGTACATTGCTGGCAATCAACCTCATGAATTCGCTGGTTACACTAAGTCTTGAATGTGCACTAAAACGCTGATTTGAAGCGGATTGACACTGAAGCACTAAAAATAATTGTCTGAAAATTATTAGCTCAAGTGTTTCCATATTAAAAGCCGGTTCCACGAGTGGGTTTCAACCACCTTTTGGAACCGGCTTTTTGACTAGTGATGCCAGCATAACGTTTATTTTATTAACGAACAATCGGCAGTCTATCTGACCAAACGATCCGATGTGATGAATGAAACGCCACCAAACCGTGTCCCTTACTTGGTAGTGACCAGCATGATTTCATCGCTGACGTTGACTTGGCTGCTGAGCATTTTGAACTTCATCAAGTTGACGGTGGCCATGTTGGTGATGATGACCATCATCGTGGCGTCCTTGCCAGCGGCGTTAATTGCGGCTAAATCAACCTTGGCCACGACTTCACCATGTTGAACGGGTTGGTCGGCCTGAACGAGAATCTCGAAGGGGCCGCCGTTTAATTCGACCGTGTCGATTCCCATGTGTAGCAGAATTTCGAGGCCGGATGCGGTCTTGAAACCAATCGCGTGTTTGGTTGGGAAGACGGTGCTAACGATACCATCGATGGGCGCACAAATCGTCCCGTCACTTGGATTGATGGCGAATCCATCGCCGAGCAGCTTGTCTGCAAACGTCTTGTCCGCCACCGCTTCAATGTCGACATATTGGCCGTTCGCCACGCTGTAAAAATCAGTCGTCACACCACTCGTGATACCCGGCATTTCAGTAGTTGTGGGGCCTTCTTCATTTGAAGTTAACGTGGTCGAAATCGGTGCATTGGCGGCTTTCAGCTTAGTGAGCGCGTCGGCGACGAATTGGACTTCAGTTCCGATAATAATTTGTAAGTTGTGTTCATCCAACTTATTGATGCCGGCAGCGCCACTGTGTTTGATAGCGGCTTCGTTGATGGTGCCTGTGTCTTTGAGTTGGAGCCGCAAACGCGTCGTACAATTGTCGATGACCGTCAAGTTGTCGGCACCGCCCAACGCGGCGTAAATTTGTTTAGCTTGGCGGGTGTACTTGTCATCATCAGCATCCGTAGCGACCGAAGCTAATGCCAAATCATCGGCATCGTCGGCAGTGATCGGTTCGCGACCAGGTGTCATCAGATGGAATTTCTTGATGGCAAAATTAAAGCCGAAGTAGTAAATCACGGCTAGAACTAAGCCTTGTGGGATCAGCATCAGTGGATGATTGGCAATCGGGTTGCTTAGACTGAGCACGTAATCAACGAACCCGGCTGAGAAGGCGAATCCAGCGGTCCAGTGCATGAAGGCGGCAAATCCTAGCGATAAGCCAGTGAAAACGGCGTGCAACACGTAGAGCGGCCAGGCGACGAACATGAATGAGAATTCCAAAGGTTCCGTTACCCCGGTGAAGAAGGAAGCGAAGGCCCCGGCCATCATCAATGAGGCCGTTTCAACTTTGCGTTCAGGACGTGCATTGCGGTAAATTGCATATGCCCCGGCTGGAAGGCCAAACATCATGACGGGGAAGAAGCCACCTTGATACATCCCGGTAATCCCTTTGACTCCTTTGTGAGCGATGAATTTCCCAATATCATTAATGCCAGCGACGTCAAACCAGAAAACGGAGTTCAGGGCTTGATGTAGCCCAGTTGGGATCAATAGGCGGTTGAAAAAGCCGTAGAGTCCGGCACCAACTGCACCAAAGCCAACAATAAGTTTACCAAAGGCAACCAGTACATCATAAACGGGTGGCCAAACGATCAGCAGGACGACGCTGGCGAGCAGCATCGTCACTGCAGCCAAAATTGGGACTAAGCGTTTGCCGCTAAAGAAGGACAACGCCATTGGCAACTTAGTTTCGTGAAAACGATTATACAGTGCAGCTGCGATCAGACCGGAAATAATCCCGATGAGAACGTTTCCAATTTGGCTAAATGCAGGATTAACGGTCGCAACTTTAATATTGAGCAGCGTCGCTACCGACTCAGGCTTCAAAACGTTGGTCGGCAATTCGAAGGCGACGAGGCCGGCTAGGGCTGCGGCACCATCCTTGTCCTTGGACATCCCTAAAGCTAATCCAACGGCGAACAGTAGTGGTAACTGCCCCAAAACAGCGTTACCACCAGCTTGTAAGAAGTGCGCGACGATATCGTTACTGGCGGCTGCCCACCAGTTCCCAATCCCAACCAGCAGCGCGGCGGCTGGTAGGACGGCGACGGGCAATTGCAGTGAACGACCCATGCGTTGTAAGTAATTCTTCATGTACAAAATCCCCCTAAAAGTGATTAATTAATAAGTGCAATCATTATTGTACGGCCTTGTAAGCGCTTTTTCAATCGCGTTATATTGGTATAGTCCATTGGTTTATTTTAGCTGACTTAATCGGGATAACTGGTCTAATTACCCAAGTAGGTTAGGGGAGTGAATCGCGAGCATTTAATAATACTGGTATGAATAATGACGGGTGGTAATTAGTGTGAAAATAAATATTGGTCGTAACTGAGTGCAGCAGTTTTTTAATCCGATTGGCATCGTCGGGATTGTGGCAGTTGTGGATAGATACTAATGACGTTTTTCATTACAGAGGTAGACGTGGCGTAATTGACGATTGTAATCTGACATGAGTTGCAGTTATCCAAATCCGGGTGTGCGTTTCGAGCCAGCAACCAGTTGATGACAGGCGGCTAAAATAATTGTGAAGTTAGACACAAAATCGGTTATAATGGAAATGTAAACGGATTCAATATCTAGGAAATACAGAGATTAAACGAACGAGGAGTGTTTAATATGACTGCAACAATGACGACTAATATTAAGAATAATGATTTTAAAGACGTTGTGTTTAACCGGCAATCAGTTCGCCAATTTGATCCAGCCGTTAAGATTGACCGGGCTGAATTACAGACGATTATCGATGAGACCATCAGCGCCCCATCGGCTTGCAACTTGCAATCCTGGCATTTTGTAGTTGCAGATACGGCGGAAGGTAAGGCGAAGGCTAAGTCCGTCCTGATGAAATTCAACTATCCACAAATTGATTCCTGTTCCGCAATGATCTTCGTTTTAGGCGATACTCAGTCACACTTGGTTTATCGCGATGTTTGGAACAAGGCTTGTGAAGAAGGGCGCATCACCCCTGAAAAACGGGACGAAATCTTCAAGACGTTCCTACCAATGTATGAGAACGCGACGCCCGAATTTCTGCAAGCCGATGCGATGATTGACAGCAGTATGGCTGCGATGCAACTCTTACTGATTGCCCGGGCTCACGGTTATGACACCAACCCGATTGCCGGCTATGCCGCAGATAAAGTTGCGACGACGTTTGGCCTTGATCCTAAACGGTACGTGCCAGTCATGGCGATTGCCATTGGTAAAGCGGCCAGTCAACCGATTACGACGACCCGGTATGATGGCAGTCAAGTGACGGAATTCTGTTAAGAGACTAATTCTGTTAAAACGTGAATTTTAAATTTAGTTATCGTGGGTGTTTGCAATCAAATATTAGACGTGATGACTAATTTCTATGATTTTTTTAAACAGCTTGAACCTTGTTATGACAGGGCCCAAGCTGTTTTTTACACTAAATGTTAGAAAATTAGTTAGTTTTTGTTGTATTAATCTAACTAACGTGCTAACATAATGTCATTCAAATTCGTAGGAGGATGATTTCATGACAGATCATAATCGAGATTTATTCAATAGTTTTGGTCAATTGTTTCAGAATCGGGCGTTCATGATGGCAATGGCCCAACAATTTCATTTTGGTGACCGTGGTAATGATCGGGGTGGTCGCGGCCAGATGGGGATTTTGCGGGTATTAGCGGATGCGCCAGCGGGCTTGACAAACGCTGAGATTGCCGAAATTTTAGACATCCGGCCCAGCTCAGTCAGTGCGACCTTAAGTCGGTTGGAAGATGCGGAACTGATTACGCGTGAGCCAAGTCCGCGTGACAAACGGGTCGTGATTATCAAACTGAGTGCCCGTGGACAGGAAATGGCCGCACATCGCGTCCAAGGTACCAATGATTTAGCTGACCAGTTATTCGGCAATCTAACGGACGAAGAATGCGAACAATTGCAGCGCTTATTGGCAAAATTACGCGCAAATGCGGATGGTATTGATATTCGGGAATTGATGCACTTTGGCCAGCAACATGGTTTTGGTCCTCATCCAGGTTGGGGACGGGGCCCACGGTGGTTCAACTAAATAATCGAAATACGAGGCATATGTGAAATGGAACGATCACAAACGGCATACTCGCGTCAGGCGGGTCAGAAGTTTGATTTAAAACAGTTTTTACAATTAATTCGGATACCAGTCCTCGTTACTGGCAACTATGGCTAGGCCTCGGATTGGGACTATTGGCGACGGGTGCGCAATTGATGGTGCCCAAGTTTGCCCAGACACTCATCAACGGGTTTAGTCATGGTGTCAATCAGTCACTGCTAATCGGTGTGATTGCACTGTTCCTCATTAGCGCCGTCATCAGTGCGTTATCAGGCACACTGCTCGGTGTCTTTGGTGAAAATGTCGTGGCGAATTTGCGTGGCACGCTGTGGCATAAATTAGTGCGACTACCAGTCCGCTACTTTGATAACGTCAAGACGGGCGAGATGACCTCGCGGCTCGTCAACGATTCGACGCAGATCAAGGACTTGCTCGCCAATGCCTTCCCCCAGATGGTGACGTCCTTGATGCAGTTAGTCGGCGCCATCGCCATCATGGTTCTGATGGACTGGAAGATGACCGTGATCATGGTCTTGGCGATTCCAATCGTTTTATTAGTGATGTTTCCGATTATGCGCCAAACTGGCAAGATTGGGCATGAGCGGCAAGACGCACTCGCGGGATTTAGTGGCACGGCGGAAGAAACGTTGAGTGAAATTCGACTGGTCAAATCATCGAATGCGGAACCAGTAGAAACGACGACCGGTGCTGGTCAAATCCAAACCCTTTATCGGATTGGGTTACGCGAAGCAGTGTATGACTCGATTTCTGGTCCAGTCATGACGGCGACGATGATGGCACTATTCGTGGGCGTGCTGCTGTATGCATCGGCGCGCGTCGCCAGTGGCACGATGACGATGGGAACCTTAGTGTCCTTTCTAATGTACCTGTTTCAAATTATCGGCCCCGCTGGTACGCTCGGACAATTCTTCACGACCTTAGCCAAAGCGAGTGGGTCAACTGCCCGTATTCGGGAACTACTCGCTGAACCTGAAGAACAATTGACTACTGGTGACACCCATTCAGTTGCCAACGAAACGTTAGCGATGGACCATGTTGATTTTGCTTATGATGAAGATAAGCAAATCTTGCATGACGTGAGCTTTGAAGCGCAACCCAATACCGTCGTGGCGTTTGCCGGGCCTTCTGGTGGCGGTAAGTCAACGATTTTCAGCTTACTTGAACGTTATTATCAACCAACTGCTGGGCAGATTCGGATTGGCAATCAAGATATTGAGGACCTCAGCATTAATAGCTGGCGGTCACAGATTGGCTACGTCAGTCAGGATTCGGCCATTATGGCTGGTACGATTCGTCAAAATCTAACGTATGGCGCGGATCGTGACTATTCTGACGCTGAACTATGGCGAGTCTTGACGTTGGCTTCAGCCGCGGATTTCGTCAGCGCAATGGCGGATGGGCTTGATACCCAAGTCGGTGAACGCGGGGTTAAAGTCAGCGGCGGACAACGGCAACGACTGGCGATTGCACGGGCGTTCTTACGGGACCCCAAGATTTTGATGTTGGATGAAGCGACGGCGAGCTTGGATTCAGAGTCAGAAGCGATGGTGCAACAAGCACTGGGTGAATTGATGAAGGGTCGCACTACGCTGGTGATTGCCCACCGGTTGAGCACGATTGTTGATGCCGACCAGATTTACTTCATCGAAGACGGCCACGTCAGCGGTTCCGGGACTCATCAGGAATTAATGGCCAATGTCCCGTTATATCGTGATTACGTCAAGATTCAATTTAAAGAATAATTTTGATAACCGTGATCCATTTGGCATGAAACGCTAAGTGGGCCACGGTTTTTAGGTTACCACGGTTATTAGTTAGCCTTGCGATTGTTGTCGCGACGACATAAAATTACTGATAATTAGCGTGGCGCTGCTATGCTGACTTAGCGATAACGATCTGCTGTGCAAGTTATTATGGCGCAATAAATATGACAAATTAACGAGCAGCCTGCATCGTGATAAATGCATATACATTTAACCGGTGAAGCGCTATCATTAAGATAACAAGATTATTTGAAAAGGAATGATGAACGGATGCGAGCATTAGGTGTTATTGATATTGGTGGAACGACCATTAAGTTTGCGGTATGGCAGAATCGGCAGTTAGTGGCGAAAACCAAGGTGGCCACGCCAACCATGTTAGCTGAATTTTATGAAGTACTCACGAGCCAGGTCGCTCAGATGAAGGCGGATTATCAAATCGGCGGGGTGGGCATCAGTTCGCCCGGGGCCGTCAACAAGGCCACGGGTGTGATTGAAGGCGCAAGCGCCCTCCCTTATATCCACAATTTTGAGATTCAGCCGGAATTACAACGGCGCTTTGGCTTACCAGTCAGTATGGAAAACGACGCCAACTGTGCGGCTCTAGCAGAACTCGCAGACGGTGCGGGCAAGGACGTCGCCAGTCTCTGCTTTTTAATTGTTGGGACCGGGGTCGGTGGGTCGGTCATCGTTAATCATCAGATTTGGCATGGCGCCCATTTATTTGGTGGCGAATTCGGGTTTACCTTACTGAATGACCACCAGATTTTGAGTGAAGTGGGGACTGCCGTTTCTGTCGCAAACCGCTACAACGCTGCACATCCGGACCAGCCTCAATTAGACGGGCAGGCGGTCTTTGAACTCGCCGCCCAGGGTGATACCGCTGCACAAGCAGAAGTTCAGGTCATGATCAAAGCGTTAGCCCGGGCAATCTATAATTTGCAGTATAGTTTTGACCCAGAGTTAATCATCATGGGCGGGGCGGTCTCGAATAATCCACATTTATTGCCAGCGATTGATGCTGAAATCGAAAAATTGCGGGCAACGGTTAAGATTGCTTCCATTAAACCTAAGGTCGTTGCGTGCCAGTATACGGATGCGGCTAATTTGCGGGGAGCGGCTGTTGATTTTGAGCAGACGTATCCGGATATTTGACAATAGCAGTTGGAATATGTAAATAGAGCGTCTAAGAAAACCATGAAATAGTTTGTTATACGCTGGAGCCGAGTGGTAAACAATCAATCAAACATTGACCCAAATTTTTGAAGAACTCTTTCATTTATGGTCAATGGTCGATTGATTTTTTTATTAAATCAATATAGATATCGAATACACCATCTTTTATTTCAAGGTTGGTGTAACTAAAAGTTAAAGAAAGTTCATAATTCAATCGTACAATCATCACTTTATTAAATTATTATGAGAATATGTGAGGAGCCTATCTTTATTGCTTGATGTTTGGTACGTGGTCGATATGGCGGATTCGCTTTCAATGGAAATTTAGCGGATTGTTTAAGAATTTTTGTAAAAGGAGTACTTATGTTTTGGTTATTGTGTTTACAATATATTGCGGTTTTACTGTTCGGGAAGATAATCATTGAACAGTTTACATTACATATTTGGGATTTGCTGTACATTATCGTTTGCTCGATCCTCGGACTGCTGTTAAAAAGGCCAAATGTCATTTTTTTGATTGCGTGTGTTGTGATGACAAGTTTAACTTTGCTAGCGGATAGCCATCAGATTAAGCAGGCGGTCGTAGCAGCGATTGAGAGCATACTAATTCTTATTGTAATTGAGCACATTGCCAATATAATTGTCCGTTTATTGCATATATCAGACTTTTATATGTATCTCTTTATTGCTTTAGAAATTTGTTCTGGAACGATACTATTTTTTATATATAACAGGCAATCAGAGGCGGCACTTAAAAATAGTATTGGTATAAGGGAACTGATACTTTCAATTCTGACTTTAGTGATCGTATATGGTTATGTTCTCTTTATCGAGCAGAATACGACGGATTTTTATGACGTTATCTGTGATCTGGTCTTCTTTGCTTTCTTTGGTATTACAAATGTGTTGTTACAATTCGAACATCAGCGAGGTGTCAATCGTGCTGTTGAGTTAAAACATCAGTCTGCACTTTTGGATAATCATCGGCGTTATATTGCAGAAATGGAAAAACATTACACTGAAATGCGGAAATTTAGACATGATTATCAGAATGTTATTTTGGCTTTAAACGAATACTTGAAGACGAACGATGTTGAAGGCTTAAACGACTACTACCAGAATGTGTTAAAGCCAACGAGTGTTGCGTTAAGTGAGCAGAAATATGAACTTGAAGACATTAGTCATATTGAAGATAAGGCGATTAAAGGGCTATTATTTAGCAAGTTAAGTGTTGCTCAGAATGAAGGCATAATTATAAGCTTTGAATGCCCCACTGTATTCGAATGTTTTTGTATGAAACGAATTGACTTGATTATTGCACTCGGAATCATTATTGACAATGCAATAGAAGCAACGCATAAGAGCGAAAATGGAAGCGTAAGAGTTGCATTATTTCGGGCTGATAAAGAGCAAATAATTATTGTAGAAAATACAATTGATGAAAAATTACCACCGTTGTGGCAACTTAAGAAGACTGGCTGTTCAACAAAGGGAAATAATCGTGGGTTAGGGTTAACAAATCTGCAGGAAATCATTGATAAATATCCGCGAGTTTATTTGGAAACAACGTATACCGATACTGTATTCGTACAAAAGATTATTATTGGAAAGGATCAGTTGAATGATTGAGGTCTATATCTGTGAGGATAATGTAAAACAACTGAATGCATTGGTGGAATATGTGAATAAGTATCTATTGATTCACAATGCTGATATGATGCTGGCCCGAGCAACAACAGAGCCTAACCTTTTGCTGAAGAATATTAGTAATAAACATCGAAGAATTTATTTACTGGATATTAGTTTAAATAGTCAAATTAATGGTATTGAACTTGCCAGTAAGATTCGCGAGCATGATATGAATAGTAAAATTATTTTTGTAACAACACATGTTGAGCTTGCAATGACCACTTTTCGCTACCATCTTGAAGTTTTAGATTTTATTTTGAAGGATAATCCAGAAGAGATGCAACTCAGAATTAACCAGGTATTACAATTGGCGGAAGAAAGAATTAATCAGGACATTCATATAAGTCCAGAATATATTCGAGTGAAAAGCGGAGAATTGGAGCGCGCATTAAGGATTAAAGATATTTTGTTTATAGAAAGTTCTGCAACGCCCCATAAATTAACGGTGCATTTATTTAATTCGCAAGTTTCATATTATGGGACTATTAAAGACGCTGAAGACCTGGCACCAAATTTTTTTAGATGTCATAAATCTTTTGTGGTTAATAAAGATCATATTCAGAGCATCAATAAAAAGACACGAGAATTGCACTTAACTGATGGAGAAACAATAATGTGTTCAATTTCGGCAGCTCGGATTCTAAGTAAAACTTGATTTTTGAATATGAGAATTGCTGTCAGCCTATATTTTCAATTCCTTTTATGAAGTCATAATTGATCAATTTAGCTTCTGTGAAAGATATTTTGATGTAAAAAAGCCTTTTTATGAAGAAAGTCTGCTCTTCTCGTGAACGTTGTTATGATAGGACTGTATCACATATATGTTCAGGAGGAGTAAATATGAATTTCAAAAGAGTAGCAATGGCAGTAGGGCTGAGTGGCGCGTTATGATTATCATCTGTTCCAGTGAATGCTTCGAATGATAATCATAACTATTCATTCAGAATTTATGGTCTTAAGCAGAACTCACAATCCGCAGGGCGATATCGCCAAACTAAAAATTATAAAAATAATTGGAAAGTTAAGCTTGTTAGTTCGGGTGAGGGTGTTCACACAAAGTCAATTTTTTGGTTAGAAAAAGCGGGTGGAAAGAATATTAGCGAATCCGTCAAGAAGCAACAAGGTAAGGGAGCCAGTTATCGACGAGTCAAGTCTAGCTTTCCGGGAGGCCGTACAGTAATGCTAACGGCTCAAAATAATAATTTTAACGGTAGCGAATTTAATGTTTCTGGATATTGGGATGAAGAAACAGGTCGTATCCAATAAAGATTAGTTGGTGGATCAGTATGCTTGCTGATTCACCATTTTTGAAGGTGAAAGAATGGTGGAAGAATGCTGAAAAGCGAACTGAACAGATACGTACATGATCGACGAACACGTATCTTTGCAATTTTAATTATTGCGATTCCAATATTAGATTTTATACAGGTCCTATTTTCTCAAGATTTTATTGCTTTTGGTGACCCGAAGTACCGTTTTAATCCAATTGTGGCGAGTTTTCTTTCTGGCAGTCAGGCTGAACACTACGGACAAATCATTTTTGTTTGGTTTATGCCAATTCTGTTGTTGGGATTGTGTGCAGATCGGGTCATTCGAGATCACAAGGAGCAGTATGATGTGACTCAAATCATGCGATTAGGGAAGAAACGATATTATTTGGTTGGTTTAATGGTCAATGGGATTTTTGCTTTTGTGATAACAGGAATTGGGCTAGTTTTGAATTATTTACTAGCTTTGTTAGTTTTTCATGGCGGCAAGGACTTTTTAACAGATGATTTGGAAAATACAAATATGCTGACTTCTGAGTTGAGCTGGCAGTATGACCACACGGTATTAACGATGTTGATTGTGACCATAATGACAGTCTTATTAGCAACTGCTTTTTCGTTAGTATGCTATGTTTTAAGTTTAATGTTTGTAAACTATTATGTTGTGTACACAGTGGCTTTTGTCATTTGGTTTGCACAGATTATTTCCAAATACAGTACCACTTATTTGATGCAGCCGCTCATTGAGTATGGACTTAAATACCAAGTTCCAAGTGCGGTGATATTTGTCGCAATTAGTGGTGCAATCATCGGTTTCGGATACTGGAGGATGGTGATACGGCATGACGATTGGTTATAAAAAAGTACTAATAGTTAGCCTCCTCGCTGGCGGAAGTGTTTTATTAGTCCTTTTTTGGCTAAGATTCGTCAACGTTTCAAAGCTGTCTTTAGCCAATTTTACACAGCTTTATGATATTGAAAATCAAAATGCCGGTTATCATAGTGTCAAGCTGACGGCCACTTTTTTTACACTGTTATTGGGAATTTTAAATGTGAATCGATTTACACATGTTCGTGTTGAAAGATTGATTCGGCAGCGTCCTTTTCAATATTTCAGGTCAGATCTGATGCGGATAGTATTAGTCACACTTGCTTTTTGTATCTGGTTTTATGGTATTGATGCGTTGCTATTATTGGTGTTCATTCCGAAAAAGCTTTTGTTGACACCACTAGTTATTGCTACACTTGTACTGCGTTTTATATTAGCCATTGGTTATTATGTTTTAGCATGTGAATTTATCTATTGGGTTAATCTAGTTACTAAGCAGTTTGTCCTTGCTCTTTTTTTGGCACCAGTAGTGATGATTTTCAGTCTGCAACTTTGCACAAGAATGAATTGGTCACATCCGTTAACGACTCTTGACACGTTTGGTGATATTAGTCTCCACGGATTGGATTTAGTGCCAATTGCTCAGGGTGGAATTCAGCTCGTGTGTTTATTATTACTATTATTTTATTTGAATGTGTGGCAGCTAGGTAAGCGTGATTTCTTATGAGAAAAGTAATTGGTGAAGATGCCATTTTGATTCTATGCTTGGTTGCATTCTTGCTTTTTATGTTTATGGGGCTTAAGTTTCCCTTAACGTGGTCGTCGATATGGCAAATACCTAGTTACCAAATGAACACCTTTAAAATGATTGCGCTGAACTTGCCTTGGTTAGGCGTTTCTTTTTATCATTTTGTCAAGATGCGGGCTAGTTTTGAGGAATCATTTATCTTAACAATCTTGCGATTAGGTGTCATCAAACGAATTTGTTGGCGATACAATGTTCGTTTGATGAGGGCCTCGGTGATGGTCGTTATCGGCTATGTCGGTTTGGCTGAGTTCATTGCTGTTGTACTGAAGGGGAAATGGCTAGTTATGGACCAATGGAACATTTGGGCGCCCGTTCTAATGCTAACTTTGGCTTTTAGTATTGGTCTCTCTCAATTAGTTATTAGTATTTTTGTGGACACGAGGGTTGGCTTACTAGTTCAGTCATGTTACTCACTTTTTTCAATTATAGTTGCGCGCTTGCTGGTACTAGACAGTCATGCGCAACTAGGAGTGCAGATTTTCTTTTGGCCGCAGTGGCTGACAACGGTGAGACTAGTAAATCTTCATTATTCAGGTGTCATGATGGCCATGGGCATGGTTATTATTATTTTGGTTTTAGAACTTGCACTGTATATCGCCGTTAGACGGAAAGATTGGTTGGGTTAATTATGGAAATAAAAGTAAATGATATCGTCAAAAAAATTCGCGGACAGCTCATTCTTGATCATATCAGTTATCAGTTTCGTAGTGGTCATATCTATGGATTAACTGGAATTAACGGCTCTGGAAAAACGATGCTTTTGCGTGCGTTGGCAGGGCTGATTCACTTGAATTCAGGTGAAATCTGTTTTGATGATCAAGTCTTGCATCGTGACATGGATTTTGCCCCTAATACAGGTATTATTATTGAAAATATGCGTTTATTACCACAATTTAATGCATTCGATAATCTGAAGCAATTGAGCAAAATTCATGGCGTCGCAACAGATGCAGACATACGCTGGGCGTTAGAGGCGGTCGGAATGAAAAAACAGATCAATGCACCCAAGCTAAAGGACTATTCGTTAGGGATGCGACAAAAACTGAATATTGCTCAGGCTATTTTTGAACATCAACAAGTCATTTTGTTAGATGAACCAACAAATGGATTAGATACTGAAAGTGTCAAAATATGCATTCAAACGCTGAAAGAATTACGTGAGCAGGGCTGTTTGATTATCTTAGCAAGTCATATTAGTGATGATATGAGCCAATTAGCAGATGTTCGACTGACATTAGATGCCGGAAAACTAGTGCAGAATGCCTAGCAGGTCGTGCTCGTTAATTTGTCATGAATCATGATTAACTCGTGCCAGTTGGTGGATTCCTGTTCGTCAGCTGATGTGCGCCTTATTCCGACCTCCGGGGCCGGCTGACAACGCTGGAACAGGGCGGACATCGATTTGAACTCACGCAGAAACCCACTGCGCAATTTCAATTACGAGTCTTCTTCTAGCCCGGGAACCCCACCCGGACAAAAAGAACTTCGCCCTTGAGCATTGTCCGGCAGTCCGGCCAGTCGGGAAACCGCTCGAATGGCGGATAAACGGCCACCTATCTGGGTGTAATTGACCACTGAATATTAGGTGACTGG
This sequence comes from Lactiplantibacillus sp. B652, assembly GCF_023806745.1. Classification (NCBI taxonomy): domain Bacteria; kingdom Bacillati; phylum Bacillota; class Bacilli; order Lactobacillales; family Lactobacillaceae; genus Lactiplantibacillus; species Lactiplantibacillus sp. B652. The sequence continues at coordinate 154,092 of NZ_JAMSKY010000006.1, forward strand.
TCCTTCAGATAAACTCATAATCAGCAACGACGCTGATTTGTGGCACACGTAAATCCTGTGAAGATGGTCTAGAGATCATTGATAAGTATTACTGGTAACTAGCTTTAAAATTCACCGATAGTATTGCCTTGCATCTAGGAATCAAGGTTTGTAATCTTGGTCGTCTAGAAAATCAGATGACTGCTGGACAGTCCTCAAAATCAAAATCCCAGTACGCTGATGAGAATCGTTAGCGTACTGGGATTTTGCTGGTGTAAGTGGATAGCAATCGTCCGGAACGATGACGTGAATCATGACGAACACTTAACCTTAATTAAGAATGGAAAACGGGTTAAGGTTCCGCAGTCTTAGCCATCGTCTGACCGACCGTAGCGGTGTATTCACGTTCACCGAGGCTATTAGGATGTAGATTGTCTTTGACGAACCAGTTGTCGTTATCTTGAGCGACGTACAGCCAGTCGACCAGGTGGACGTTGCTGTACTTTTTGGCAGCTGCCGCGATTAACTGGTTGTTGTCATCTTGCCAATCTTTGCCAGGAACCCGGGTATTGACCCAGTAGATCTGGTGATTGGAACCGATTTGTTCGATGATGCTGTCAATTTCTTCAGCGCTAGTCGGGCCATTGGTTCCAAGGTTGATCAGCACGTTCTTATGAATCGCGTTGTCTGACTTGAGTTGGCTGATGACAGCCGGTGCTGCGGAGACTTGGCGACCAACTTTGGCGTTGACGTTAAAACTACCGAAGATTTGTTTCAAATCTGAAGTGGTTCGCACCATGATCGAATCACCGATACCCGTCACTTTAAGCTTGCGTAATGCATGAATTTCACTAGTTGAGAGTTGATATTTTTCACCAAGTGCACTGTCGGAAACGGCATGCGTGGCACCCTTAGTTTTGGTGTTCCCCGTAATCGCGTTACCGATGCTGACGACTTGTTGCTTGATCGTTGGTGTTGGAATAATTAACGCGCCACCAATAAAGACGACGGCGAAGATTCCAACTAACCAGTAGACTAATTTTTGATGTTTCATTCGACACCTCCATACCCCGTTATTAGATTAGCTTACCACTAATAGGCTGTCAATTACGAAATTAATATTTACGCGTCAGTCCTGGTGCTGACATTAGTTAAGTGAGTAATCAAACCCATGTCAAAATGGTCATTGGCAAGTTCAGGGGCAGTTGTTAGACTGTAGGTAAGGTAGTTGGAGGAGCGAATTTTGATGCAGAAGAAAACAGTAGGGTTGATTTTAGCTAGTGCCGGGCCATTCCTGTGGGGCAGTTCGGGGACGGTCGCGCAACATTTATTTGATACGACCGCGATTTCGCCATTGTGGTTGGTGGCTGTGCGGATGCTGGTGTCCGGCACGTTACTGATTGGGTATGGTGTGAGTCGCCATTTGCCAGTAATGGCCGTTTTTCATCATCCACAGGCGACGCTCAAGCTGATTTTATTTAGTTTGTTTGGTATGGCTGGGGTGCAACTGACCTATTTTATGGCGATTAGCACGGGAAACGCCGCGATGGCCGCGATTTTACAATTTCTGTCGCCGGTCATGATCATCGTGTACGTGACCGTCACGACCTGGCAGGCACCAAGCAAGGTCGATGTGATCTCCGTGATTTCAGCGATAATCGGGACGTTTCTAATCGTGACGGAGGGACAATTACATTCGTTAGCCTTGCCAGTCGTCGCGATCGTCTGGGGCGTGCTGGCAGCGGTGGGTGCGACTGTGTATACGTTGATGCCACAACGCCTGCTGACTGGGTACGGCGCTACGCCAATCGTCGGCTGGTCGATGTTGATTGGTGGGGCCTTCGTGCTCGTTGGGACGGGTGCATGGCGGCACGCACCGGAGCTGACGTGGACCGCGTGGGGACAAGTCGGGTTTGTCGTTATTTTCGGGACGATGCTCGCCTACTTGTTCTTCCTGCAAAGTCTCGAGTTTATTTTACCCACGACTGCGAGCGTCCTCGGAGCAATCGAACCACTTTCCGCAACCATTTTAAGCGTCTTATTCCTACATGTCAGCTTTAATTGGGTCGGTCTTATCGGGGCATTATTGATCGTGGGCGTCACCTTTTTGCAATTCGCCGCATCCCGCGCCAATCCGTTTGTGCCGAAGTGAAGTTGCTCTGTAAATTAGGCCACTTAAGACAAATGAACGAATTAATCGTTTTATTCACAAATTCTATTGAAAATCCCCCTTGCTAGCGTATACTTTTCGTTGTAGAAAAATATGGGAATAGGGGGATTTTTTTAGTTATGAAGTTGAGTAAACGGGGACTGTACTGGCTACTTGGTCTAGTAAGTTTTGTAATCTTACTATGCTTTAGCCACACGACTGTCGCGCAAGCCGCAACGAATTATCTTGCGAAAGATTACACAACTGCGGCATCGGTCATTAATGGCCCAGATTTCAAACATGCGGATACGATTCAGATTCGCTATCAAATGAGTTTTGGGGATACCGCCTTTAAAGCGGGCGACACCATCACGATTGATATGCCAGTCAACCTGGAACCCAAGACCGTTGGCGCCACGTTTGATGTGATGGATGCTGAAACCGGCGAAGTGATTGGAACCGGGGTCGTGGGTGCAGATGGTAAGACTGTTTTGACCATGAATGCTGCGATTGAAGGCAAGACGAATGTCAAAATCGACGTCAATCTGGGGATGAAATATCGCTATGATGACTTAGGTGAACAAGACGTCGTGTTTGAAACCCAAAATGGCCCAGAGACCTCAGTGATTAATATGGTCGCTAACGAGGCCAACATGTCGAAAAAAGGCACGATGGACAAGGAAAATGGCTTAATCAAATGGACGTTGTTGGTTGACCGTCGTGAAATCACCATGAAAAACTTATCGATTGCGGATACGATCGGTGATCATCAACAGCTGATTGAAGGCGTCGAAGTTTATAACGGTGAATGGTCGAGTGCTAATAGCTACAAACGACGCGATAAAGTTAGCGAAGATGCTTATCAAGTCAACTATCACGAAAACGGTTTTGATTTGAAGTTCAACGACACCGTCAGCAACCTGGTCGTGATTGATTACTATACTAAAATCACGGATACGTCACTGATTGATGAAAACTATCATTTTAAGAATAAAGCCATCATGGAATGGGGTGGCGGCACGTCCGGCACTAAGAACAGTGAAGAAGCGAATGGTAAGGTCTACGACAAGACCGTCAACGATGGTAGCGGGACTGGAGATGCCAGCTCGAGTTCGAACGATTCATCAAGTGTGGATAGTTCTAGTTCAGTAGATTCGAGTTCGGACAGTTCGTCGAGTGTTGACAGCTCTAGTTCGGTGGATTCGAGTTCGGACAGTTCATCGAGTGTTGACAGCTCTAGCTCCGTGGACTCTAGTTCAGATAGTTCATCGAGTGTTGACAGCTCTAGTTCAGTAGATTCGAGTTCTGATTCTTCATCGAGTGTCGACAGTTCTAGTTCAGTAGATTCGAGTTCTGATTCTTCATCGAGTGTCGACAGTTCTAGTTCAGTAGATTCTAGTTCAGATAGTTCATCGAGTGTTGACAGCTCTAGTTCGGTTGATTCCAGTTCGAGCACTTCATCGAGTTCCAGCAGCTCATCGGCTACTTCTAGTAGCAATGTCAACTCTGGCTCAGAAAGCTCTGACAGTACGTCTCAGCCTGATAACAACGGCAATCAAACCGGGGACATTGAAGACCCAACGGATAATACCGATGTCTACCCAGACATTGACGAAGATACTGGGACCGTTGATGTTGATGCCGGTTTTGATTTGAACTATGATGCTAATCAATCGAGCGGGACGAATTCGTCTGACAAGTTAACGGATTCAACTTCGAGTGTGTTTACCAGCTCACCTGCGAACACGACGACTGATAACCAGAATGAGGGTAATCAAACTTCAGCGCCTGCAACCAAGAAGTCCAGCGCGGCTTCGACGGTGTCACAGGGTGATGCGTTGACGCCATCAACACCATCACAACCCGCTAAGTTACCACAAACGAACGAAGCAAAAACGGATAGTCAAGCTTTGCGTTCAGTAGGGATTTTACTCGGCGTTTTGACGCTTGGCGGCGGTGCGTTGATCCGGCACTGGTTGGCTTAATATTAAGTTCAGAATAAATCCGATATAAACCAGCTCATTTGGGTGCTAAAACGATTTTCCTAACCAGGAGAATCGTTTTTTTGCGAGGCGTTTTCGGGTTCAATATTGTCATGGATCCGTGGGTAGTCTTAGCTTTTTAACTGTCGGTCCAGCCTAGCTAGGGTGCACATCAATCTGGACAAGTGCAATCTGCGGCTTATTGATTCCTTGACATCTAGTGAACCGCACCGTTATTCTTAATCGGCATAATAGATTGTTAAAAATGAATTGATTTTACTTGAAGCGTTGTTTTACAGTGACCATAAATAGAAACGGAGGTACAGGAATGACGGATACTTTGATTTTTGATTCTGATTGGTTGACGCCTGAACAAATTCAGCTGGACGGCAAAACAATTAATTATCTTGCGGCTCATGATATTCAGTATGTACAACATCCGGCTGCGGCAATTCAGCGACTCAACGTGTTTGTACCAGCGGCTTATGAGAACGGCGGGACGGTTAATGGCTATACGCGAGATACGGCACCCATTTTTATGCCTAATACAGTTGGTGGGTATTTTCCCGGTCCAGTCGATGATCCGACTAGGACGCAGTGGCCGAATAACGCAACCACCATTAAACAAGCTTTGAAACGGGGCTACGTTGTCGTGTCAGCCGGACTGCGCGGCCATACAACCGTCAATGAATCTGGTCAACGAGTTGGCCAAGCACCCGCGTTTATCGTTGATATGAAGGCCGCTGTTCGGTATGTCAAGTATAACCAGGAACGATTACCAGGTAATGTTAAACGGATTATTACCAACGGGACAAGTGCCGGTGGGGCAACCTCAGCATTGATGGGTGCCAGTGGTAATGCAAAGTTTTTTGAAGGCGCTTTAAAAACTTTAGGTGCCGCCCCAGCTACTGACGATATTTTTGCGGTCTCGGCCTATTGCCCAATCCACAATTTGGAACACGCCGATATGGCTTATGAATGGCAATTTAATGGCATCAATGACTGGAATCGCAGCCAACCAGTCGCCGGTTCAATGAAAAATGGTCGGCCAAAATTCGAATCAATCACTGGGACTTTGTCAGCAAGTGACCAATCGTTATCAGCGGACCTCAAACGCCAATTCAGTGATTATCTCAATGGGTTACAGTTACACGACGCGAATGGTCAGGCGCTGACAGTGTCGCCTGATGGGACTGGGACTTTTCAGAATTATTTGGTCCAATTATTGACGGATTCAGCTCAAGCAGCGCTCGACAAGGGTGTAGATATTCATAAATACGCTGGTTTTACCGTGACTAACGGCAGAGTGACTGGGCTAGATTTAAAGGCCTATTTGACTTCACTGACGCGCATGAAGGCTGTGCCCGCATTTGACCAGCTTGATTTAGGGAGCCTTGAAAACCGACTATTCGGTGATGCTACGGTGATGAACCGCCATTTCACGTCATTCTCACAGGAACACACGACGGCGACGGCACAGCTAGCTGATCCAGAGCTCGTTGAAGCCATTAATCCATTGACCTATCTCACTGGTAAGCAGTCAGCCAAGATGGCCCAACACTGGCGAATTCGTCATGGCGCCGCCGACCGCGATACCAGCTTTGCAATTCCAATCATTCTGGCGACAGTGTTGCAAAACCAAGGACGAGACGTGGACTTTGCCTTACCATGGGATATTCCACACAGTGGTGATTATGATTTGGGTGAACTGTTTGCCTGGATCGATGGACTGTGTCAGTAGTACTGATTCAGCGTGGCTACTAACTTCATCGCTTTATGGACAATAATTTGAATCGGAAGACTCGCAATTGCAAAATTGCGGGTCTTTTGATTTATTCTGAGGTGATACGTATGGTTCTAGTTTATTTGTCATGAATTAGGATTGAATCATGCCAGTTGGTGGATTCCTGTTCGTCAGCCGATGTGCGCCTTATTCCGACTTCTGGGGCTGGCTGACAACGCTGGAACAGGGCGGACATCGATTTGAACTCACGCAGAAACCCACTGCGCAATTTCAAATACGAGTCTTCTTCAAGCCCGGGAAATTCACCCGGACAAGAAGAATTTCGCCCTTGAGCATTGTCAGCCAGCCCCTACAGTCGGGAAGCCGCTCGAATGGCGGATGAACGACCACCTATCTAGGTACAATTGACCACTGAATATTAGGTGGCTGGTCATTCAAGCACAGGCTTAATCGGAATCGATGATACTTCTGGCGTTTGAGTACTGAGAAGATTACCTGAATATTGTTCACTCATCTTAATGCCACTAATTTCAATGGCAACTGGTCTTGGATTTAGTCGATAAGATTATCTTCGTTGAGAATTCGAGATCTTGCTATCTCAGGCAACTAGGAAGAGCTCTGACAAGTTCCGTGAAGTCACTGATTCGAAAAGCTAAAACATTGGTAAGAAAGTTTAGCGATTGTTACAAACCAATCTGAAAGTTCAATATTAAAATTTCCGTGTGCCAAGGAATCAACGACTAGTCCAACAAAAAGTTGGGTCCGCACATGTCCGCCTTTCGAATACCATCCCGGCTGGAAGGTATTCGGGGCAAGGCCCAGTGGTGAAACTTCACTTAGCAAGCGTCTTTTGCTTGGTTAGTGAAAGACCAGTATTTAAGACGTGGGTTGTCGGCTTAAATCTGTGTCCACCACGTTTCAGCCATTGCCCAGAATGCCTGGAGGCCGGCGTAGGAAGCATCCACGAAAGCAAGTTTACGGTAACTCGCACTTTTTCCAGCGGGTCTCAGCTGGCTGCCTTTTGATTTTAAGAATTGGCACTTTTTAATCATAATTCACGACAAATTAACTAGCCCAAAGCGTATTTTAAAGCGCTAGTGTTGCCAACAAAACCTAAGTAAAGTCGCCGTTTAGGCTCAATGGACGTTGACCTTAGTAAAGTGAGCGACTAAATCATGAAAATGGCGTTGACAATTTTCAGGCCGCGTGGTTAAATAGAACCATTCTCACATTTCTCTAATCATAATCTTATTAATTAAAATGCAGGAGGATTACATATGGAAGCAACCACTAACGCGGATACCGCGACACATAAGATGAGTACCATGGATTACGTTTATAAAGTTTCAGCCGGTGTTTCTAATGCTATTTTAGTTTGTTTGGGAATTGGCCTCTTGTTACAGTCGTTGGCGAATTTTGTTCACTGGACGGCATTATATCAAGTGGGTGCAATTGCGCAAGTGTTATTAGGGCCAGCCTTTGGCGTTGCGATTGCGACGATGCTCAACAGTAATACCTTAGTCACGTTTAGTGCGATGATTTCGTCGACGATTGGTGCGAACGCCGTCTTCTTTTCACAATCAGCGACGAACGGGGTGACGGCGACGGGCCATACTTTGACACAAGCGGCGCAAAGTTCGGTTTTTACGACTGGTCAACCGATTTCGGCCGTTGCTGCCGGATTAGTAGCCGTCTTGGTCGGTAATTACTTAACCGGAAAAACGCCGCTCGATATGATGCTGGTCCCATTGGCCGCAACCTTTGTCGGTGCCGTGGTTGGTTTAGGCTTAGCAGCAGTGACGACGCCGGCCTTGGTGTGGTTGAGCAAGTTCATTGCAACGTCAATGAAGGTGAACCCATTGATTGGGTCGATGGCAGTTTCGTTAGCTTGGGCCTTATTCTTGATGACCCCAGCCTCATCAGCTGCGCTAGCCGTGGCGGTCATGTTGGATCCCGTTTCGTCAGGGGCGGCCTTGATTGGAACCACCGCACAATTCGTCGGTTTCACGATCATGTCATTTCGGCAAAATAATCTCGGTGCCAACATTGCGCAGGGAATCATCACGCCCAAGGTCCAATTTCCCAATTTGATCGTTAACCCGCGTTTAGCGATTCCACCAATGGTCGCGGCCGTGATTTCCGCACCGGTGGCAACGATCGTCTTTCATTTTTCTACCAGCTATAAGTTAGCTGGTTTAGGCTTAAACTCGTTGATTGCGCCGATTTCCTTGGCTTCCACCAACTTCAACAGTTTCATGGTCTATCTCCTAACTGGTGTGGTCATGCCAGTCGTCATTTCAATCGTGCTCTACCGGGTACTGGTCGCTGCTAAGTGGGTCGAATCACGGCAGCTCCAGTTGGAAGTGGTTTAGAATCCAAGCTTCTGTCATCAAGAAAACACTGTCACTTCGGAATTGTTCCGCTTGTGGCAGTGTTTTTTCTGATAGGCACGTAGCGAAATCCTGAATGAATCAGTAGTGATTCATTATGGTAAATAGTTGTGATTGACGCCCTAAATCAACTATAGTAAGGGTAACTTGGTTGAAACGAGATGATCTGAATGGATTTTAAAATTAAACGCGATGGGCTGGCGTTACAAGCTCGGCTAGAGAAACCGGCAGTTGCCAGCCAGACGCTGGTCATCTTGATGCACGGTTTTACGGCTGATATGGGCTATGACTCGAGTCGAATCGTGCCACAACTCGCACAAAGTTTGTTGGCGGCTGGATTAGCGGTATTGCGTTTCGACTTCAATGGCCATGGTCGCAGTGACGGCCGTTTTCAAGATATGACCGTGCCCAATGAAGTCGCGGATGCTAAAGCCGTGTTGGATTACGCACAGACGTTGAACTATCAGCGTTTAGTCGTGATTGGCCATTCGCAGGGCGGAGTGGTAGCTAGCATGTTAGCCGGCTATTATCCAGACTTAATTGATCACCTCATCTTGATGGCGCCGGCAGCGACGTTAAAGACGGATGCCCAACAAGGCGTGCTACAGGGGACGACTTATGATCCGCACCACATTCCAGCGGTGTTGCCGATTCGTGATGGCTTTAAGGTTGGCGGATTCTATCTCCGGACGGCACAAACGCTGCCAATTTACGAAGTCGCTCAGCAGTATACGGGACCAGTTGATTTGATTCATGGGACCAAGGATGCAGTCGTTTCACCACAGGCTTCTGAAAAATATCACGCGGTTTATCAACAGTGCCAGCTTCATCGACTACCAGACGCCGACCACGGTTTCACAGGTGCCGCGCGGGAGCCAGCCATCCGATTGGCAGTTGCCGCAGCGCAATCTGACCAGTAGTCGTGATAAAACACGGTTAACATAGCCTTTTAAATCATGACTGATTGCGCGTTATTTTTGAACACTGAAGGTAATGACTAGTCTCAACAGTTGGCTATTAGCCCGAAGTTTAGGTTTAACCAAAATTACCTTAATTTTTGGCCCCAAGACGACTATACTGAAGGTGGTTAGTTTTCTGAAAGAAAGGTGTGCATGATGAAAAGCGAAGCACAAGGTATCATTCAAGATTTGTATCAGGAATTGGCACCAACCGCGGTCAACGAAGGGATTCGCGCGGAACTCTGCAAAGCACACCAGCAGTTGCAAGCGACACCTGAGTTAGATGAAAGTTTGCTCAAAAAGTTGACGAATTATATCACTTATACGATCTTCACCCAGCAACTGCGGCTGACACCAACACAGAATTTGTTAGTGAGTGAATTGTTGTCACTAAGCCATCGATTGAGTGCCTAGGGATGGTTCATCGGGCGTTGAATTGAATGTGAAAGGGCACTAAGGACAATCGGCTGAAAGGGTGATTCAATGACTCGTGGACGCGCAATGCGCAAAGCGTTAGTGACGGCTAGTTGGCTGATTGCCGCGGTACTGGCTGTCTACCAAAGTGGTCGTCAGTTGGGTCGACGCTGGTTTAAATGAAATACTAATTGGTTTTAATGTTTTCACAATGATTATAGTAAGCAAAGAGCCGCATAACGGCAATTCACACAGATGGATTGTCGTTATGCGGTTTTTGAGTATTGAAGCAATAATAGTCTTGCGGGACAATCAGCAAATCAGCGTGGCTGACACAGCTGGTGACCCCAGCAAAGCCCAAGCCAATCCCCATTTTACAAACTAAATCCCCACCCAACAAAATCCACCACTGACTGTATTATTCACGAATGGAATAATACAAGTGCTGAATCCGAATTGAACCCGCTTACGTCTGGCATTATGATGGTCTTGTAAATTTTAAAGGAGATGAATTGAAATGGCAGAACAACCATGGGATTTACGCCGGGTACTTGATGAGATCAAAGATGATCCGAAGAACTATCATGAAACCGACGTTGAAGTAGATCCAAATGCGGAACTTTCTGGTGTTTATCGGTATATTGGTGCTGGTGGGACCGTTGAACGGCCAACACAAGAAGGTCCAGCAATGATGTTCAACAACGTGAAGGGTTTTCCTGACACGCGTGTCTTGACTGGTTTAATGGCTAGCCGTCGTCGGGTTGGTAAGATGTTCCATCATGATTACCAAACGTTAGGTCAATATCTTAACGATGCAGTTTCAAATCCAGTTGCACCGGAAACGGTCGCTGAAAAGGATGCACCGGCTCACGAAGTCATTTACAAGTCAACTGATGAAGGCTTTGATATTCGGAAGTTAGTTGCAGCGCCAACCAACACACCACAAGATGCTGGTCCATATATCACGGTCGGTGTTGTCTTCGGTTCAAGCATGGACAAGTCCAAGAGTGACGTTACGATTCACCGGATGGTTCTTGAAGACAAGGACAAGCTCGGAATCTACATCATGCCTGGTGGCCGTCATATCGGTGCCTTTGCTGAAGAATATGAAAAGGCCAATAAACCAATGCCAATCACGATCAACATTGGTTTGGATCCTGCCATTACCATTGGTGCCACCTTTGAACCACCTACCACCCCATTTGGTTACAACGAATTAGGGGTTGCTGGTGCCATTCGGAATCAAGCCGTTCAATTAGTCGATGGGGTTACCGTTGATGAAAAGGCGATTGCACGTTCTGAATACACGTTGGAAGGCTACATCATGCCTAACGAACGGATTCAAGAAGACATCAACACCCATACGGGTAAAGCGATGCCTGAATTCCCAGGTTACGATGGTGATGCCAACCCAGCCTTACAAGTCATCAAGGTGACGGCGGTAACGCATCGGGAAAATGCCATCATGCAAAGTGTTATCGGACCATCCGAAGAACATGTCAGCATGGCTGGTATTCCAACCGAAGCAAGTATCTTACAGTTAGTTAACCGCGCCATTCCTGGCAAAGTGACCAACGTTTACAATCCGCCGGCTGGTGGTGGTAAGTTGATGACCATCATGCAGATTCATAAGGATAATGAAGCGGATGAAGGGATTCAACGGCAAGCAGCCTTATTGGCGTTCTCAGCGTTCAAGGAATTGAAGACGGTCATTTTAGTTGATGAAGACGTTGATATTTTCGATATGAACGATGTGATTTGGACCATGAATACCCGTTTCCAAGCTGATCAAGACTTGATGGTCTTATCTGGTATGCGGAACCATCCATTGGATCCATCAGAACGACCACAATACGATCCAAAATCGATTCGTTTCCGTGGGATGAGTTCGAAGTTGGTTATCGATGGCACTGTGCCATACGATATGAAAGACCAATTTGAACGGGCTCAATTCATGAAGGTCGATGACTGGGAAAAGTATTTGAAATAAACCTTAATACTTGCTACGACTAGTTATGCCGTCAATAACGAATCGCACAAGTTAACTTTAATAACGTGAGGAGCCGCCAGACCACGGAAGCGTCCTGGTCGGGTGGCTTTTTACTGTCAAAATGAAGGGAGCATTTAACTCGTGAACAAGAAAACGATTGGCTTTTTGAGCGGGATCGCTGTGTTTGCTATTATCTACTTCCTACCGATTGCCGGCTTATCTGCTAAGGGCCAAATGGACTTGGCACTTAGTCTGATGACTGTTGTGTGGTGGGCGACCCAGATTGCTCAGCCAGCATATGTCGGTGGGATTTACCTGATGTTACTGATTATTATGAACGTTGCGACACCTAAGCAAGTCTTCTCGTCGGCGTGGACAGGTTCAATCATGTGGCTTGTGATTGGGGCATACTTGATTGCCGGTGCCGTTAACGAATCTGGTTTGGGACAACGAATCGCATACGCGTTTATTATTAAATTTGTGCGTAGTTGGAAGGGTATCGTGATTTCGATTTTCGCGTTGACCTTCATCTTAGCGCTCTTAATTCCACATCCATGGCCACGTGCATTCATGATTATGTCGGTCATTACGGTGGTTGCCGAAACGGCTAACATGCCAAAACGTGATTTAGCCAAATTAGGACTGGCTGTCTTTGCGGCTTCCTGTCCACTGTCTGGGGTCTTCTATACTGGTGATACGTCTTTGAACCCACTAGCTGTTCAAGCTTCTGGTCAAAGTGTCAACTTTGTCTCTTACTTCGTCTACATGGGCGTCCCAATGATCATTGCGGCCGTCTTGACGATGTTCTTGTTCCTATTCTTGTTCAAGCCTAGTCAAGAAGTTCACATTGATGTTGAAGCTTTGAAGCAACAACAATCTCAACTCGGCGCCATGACTGGTAAAGAAATCCGGACGATCGTTTGGTTGGTTATTGCGATTGCACTCTGGTTAACAAGTGGAATCACTGGCCTGGATGTTGGTTGGTTGACCTTGATTGTCGCCTTAATGATGAGTCTACCAGTTATTGGTGGTATTTTGACCGCCAAGTCATGGGAAGGCGTTCCCGTCAATGTGCTGGTCTTCTTGACCTCAGCCATTGCGATCGGGAATGTCGGTGGCGTGACCGGGATGAACAACTGGATTGCCAAAACGTTGATTCCAAGTAACTTGCCAACGAACATCTACTTGTTAGCAATCGTGATTACGGTCTTCGCCATGATTATCCATATGTTCATGGGTTCCGTTATCGCGGTCATGGGGATTACGATTCCTGCGTTCGTGGCAGCGACTGCTCACATGGGTATCTCACCATTGGCCGTTTCACTGTTGGTCTTCTCAGTCACCAACTTGCATTACATCTTACCGTTCCACAACTTAGCCGTCTTAGTTGGTAGCGACCCTGATACCGGTGGTGGCTACACGCAAAAAGACGTCATGCGGTTGGGGATTCCGTTGACTGCAGTGGTCTTCGTGGTGGCCCTCGTTGAAATGTTCTGGTTCCACTTAGTTGGTTTGGCATAAGCCACGGTTTAGAACCAAAATTGAGAATTGAATTGATTAAAAAACGCTTTTCAGATTTGGCCCAATTGTGGTCAGCTGAAAAGCGTTTTTTGTGTTGATTAATGTTTCATTGTTGGTTGTGTCTTGATACCATGGGCAGTTACCGTCAAGTAATCGATTAAATCAGTCAGTAGTTGATTACCTGAGCGTTGCGGATAGACGAAGTTCAGTTGACTAATCAGTGGGACGGCGAGTGAACGCATGACGACGTGCTCAGTCATGAATGGTAGCACGGACTGCTTGAAGAGAAAGGTCACGTTGCTATCGTCCAGCATGCCTAGCAGTGTTTCAATATGCGTACTTTCAAAGAAGAAGTTTGGCGTCAACCCTTGGCGGCCAAACAGGTCATTGATGGGCTCATAAACGCCAGAGCCAGGTGGAAGCGTCGCAATTTTCTGCTTGGCGAGGTCTTGAAGTCGAATGACCGACCGATTAGCGAGGGGATGATTTCGGGATAAAATGATTTTTAACTCGTCGGTCAGCAGTGGTTGCTTTTGAAAGTCAGTCGGTTGCAGCTGATGGGTCTGTGTGTCCCGAATGATGGCGGCTTGTGATTCGCCGGCCAATAGCCGTTTCACGACTTGATCGCCTTCGTCTTCAATGATCTTGATTTCAACGTCAGCGTGCTGATTATCAAAAGCGGCAATCTTTTTGGCAATGTTATATTGGCCCGAGACCGGAATGGATCCAATCACCAGGTTTTTAGAAATTGTCGGTCGATTAGGGGCGAGGTCGTGCATCATGTTTTCGTAATCGCGAATGATTTTGTGGGCGTGATGATAAAACGTCTCACCAGCGGGCGTAATTTGGAGGCGGCGCTTATTATGCGTGTCGATTAATTGGAGGTTAAGTTCGTTTTCCAAGGCGCGCATCCGTTTGGAGAGCTCTGATTGCGAGAGATGCAGTTCTACGGCGGCGTTCGAAATGTGGCGTAAATCGTACACCATCACAAATGCTTGCAGGTCGTTAATGGTCATGTCAGTCACACTTTCCTTAAGTTAGCTTCTATTTTAACACCGATGTGGAGTGCGGCCTAATTATGTGACAGTTATAATCTGCGATAAATTTGGCAAGCAAGTTACGGTGATTGAAATATAAGTTAATTTTTTTCACGATAATGGGTTTCTGATGGCATGATAGCGACCATTGACGTTTGTGGCTGTGAATTATTGAGACTAGTGTGCATAACCGTGGTGTGACAAGCTCGATCAAAAGTCGCTTTCATGAAAAAATATAAATATTTTCAATTGGCCTGATTGGTATTTAACAGTGGTTGCGGATTAATAAAACGCCGTGCTCTCGGGATTACTTGTATTTAGATTTTCTTCAGGCACAATGAAAATAGACCTGTAAGGGGACACCTGAAATTGATTCAGATGATTCAGGTGTTGGTCAATACTTTTTTAAAGGATGGGTTTTCGTATGACAAAGGCACTAAAAGTTGCAATGGGAATGACGATGTTAACTGGAGGTTTGATGGCTCAGGGAGTTGCTGCCAGTGCGGCCATCACGACTAAACCAGTTGTTTATACTGCTAAAAGCACGCAGACGACTGATTCAATCGCTGCTCAAGTCGACCGCCATCCAGCGGTCCAAGCTGCACAAGCGCGGGTGGACGCAGCCAATCAAACATATACGAACGCTAAGCAAGCCTTGACCGCTGCCAAGAGCGCTGCTCAAGCAGCTCAAGATGAACTCGCAGCTGCCGATGGCGTTTTGGCAATGAATCAACGGATCCAAGATGCAATGGCCGCGTTGCATGACACCGCAGTTGCACGTCAGACGAAGGCCAAGCAAGCCGTTAACACTGCCACGGCTAACCAGGCAACGGCTCAAACGGCTGTTACAACTGCCCAGGCAACTGTGGATCAATTAACTGCGAACGTTAAAACCGCCCAAATGGCAGTTGACAAGGATAATAGTGCCGCCAACCAAGCTGCTTTGGACGCTGCGAAGGGTAAGTTAACGACGGCTCAGACTGCATTGACGGCGGCACAAGCCAAGTTAACTAAAGCGACAACTGCTTTAACGGCAGCTAAAGAAGAACGCGCTAACGCCGATATTGAAGTCAGCGGGACTGCAGTTGATTATCGTGTGGCTAAGAAGGAACATGATACGGTTAAACCTCAGGCCGCTGTCGACAAAGCAGCAGATGCGGTTAAAGTGGCACGCAACCACGTCGATTCAGCCAAAGCGGAAGTGAGAGCTGCAGAAAAAGAGCGGACGGCGGCCCAAAGTGACTTAACGGCATTACTGAACGAGGCTAAACAGCCCGCCCGCCCTGATGATGGCAAAGGTGGACAAACACCGGCCAATCTAACACCGACAAAGCCAACAACGGTCCATGGTAATGACAAGGGTGGACAAGCACCAATCGACCAATCAACTGGGCATGGCAACAACTCGAATGGACAAACACCGGCCAACCCAACAGGTCACCATAATAACCACACAGATGGACCAGTTGGCGGAACACCCCAACCAACTGTGACGCATTCAACGGATCAACCACAAGTTAAAGGAACGGCTAATCCACATGTAAAGTCGGCCTTAAGAACGACGACTAGTCCAGTTGTGACGAAGCCAGTCGCAACGCATCCGATTGCAACAAACCCAACGAGTACAGCTAAGACCACAACTAGGACTGCAACTTTGCCACAAACTGATGAACGTACCAATCAAGTTGTAACGGTATTAGGGTTTGTATTGTTAACGGCGATGAGTTTATTTGGTTTTAAGCGGCAAAGCAACAAACGTCACACGACTGATTAATGAAACAAGTGGGCACGGTCAAGTGTGACTGAGCGACAATTAGGATGATGTTAGCAAGCGCCAATATCGTTCACTAAAATTAGAATTTAACGGAGGGTTCTTTCGAAAGGGCTTTTTCGTGCTTTCAAATGCCCATCTTTGATTAATAAAAAAACGCTAAGAACGCCGGTTTTTCGGCCGGAATTGCTTGCTTGAAAGCTGGTACTGGACTACTATGAACATGGTTTTAGAAAGCCACAAATATTTACCAAATGAGGAGTTGAGTTTGTGATGATGATGACTGGAATGATGGTTCTATTTGTATTGTTAGTTGGCTTAGTTTTAAGTGGGATTTTCTTCCGATACATGGATACAACGGCCGGTATCTCATTCAGCTCACTGAAGTTGGCTGATTTGCGGATGGAACTCTTGAACGTGGTACTTATCATCGGACTACTGGTGTGGGCACTATTTTTGATTCACTAGA
The DNA here is from genome assembly GCF_023806745.1 of Lactiplantibacillus sp. B652. Lineage (NCBI taxonomy): Bacteria > Bacillati > Bacillota > Bacilli > Lactobacillales > Lactobacillaceae > Lactiplantibacillus > Lactiplantibacillus sp. B652. The sequence goes on from NZ_JAMSKY010000006.1 coordinate 170,497, forward strand.
TAAGGTTTAGCTATTTTTTCAAAAGTCCGGCTGCGGCCGGGCTTTTATTTTGCCGTCAGAATGGCGAATGCGGCACCAAAATGCTTGCACTTAGGGGCCGAACATCGTTATTATGAAGAGGTGATTATTTTTAGAAGGGAATGAAGTCACTATGACGCAATCGGCATATTGGCAACAGATTGCCACTAAGGCGCGCGCCGCTAACCGGCCGTTCTTCAGTCTTGCACCGATGGAGGCCGTGACGGGGTCCGTCTTTCGCCGAGTGGTGATGCGTGCGGCGGCACCAGATGTTTTTTATACCGAATTCACGAATGCGCTGAGCATCACTCACCCCAAAGCCAAATTTACGACACGTGGACGCTTATACGTGGACGAATCTGAAAATCCACGGCCAATCGTCCAGCTATGGGGGAATAATGGTGTTGATTTCTCAAAAGCAGCGGCTGAAGTTAGAAACCAGGGGTACCAAGCAATTGATTTAAATATGGGCTGTCCCGACATGGCGGTCATTAAGAACCATAGTGGTAGTGATTTGATTCGCCACTTTGACCGGGCCAAAGAAGTCATTGAAGGTGCCCGCCAGGCCGGTCTACCAGTCAGTGTCAAGACGCGACTGGGTTTTGAAGATGTCAGTGAATACGAGACCTGGATTCCATTTTTACTTAAACAACAAGTGCCCGTCCTGACCGTCCATGTGCGGACTAAGAAGGAAATGAGTAAGGTGCCCGCGCATTATGAGCTGATTGACCAACTGGTTCAGATGCGTGACACTCTGGCCCCAGAAACGCTCCTACAAATTAACGGCGATGTGCTCAATTATCAAGATGGCTTGAAGTTGGCCCAAGCACATCCGGGCGTGGATGGTATCATGATTGGCCGCGGAATTTTTCAAAATCCATACGCATTCGAAACAGTACCACAGGAGCACTCAACGCGTGAAATGCTTGAACTACTGCGGTATCAGGTGGATTTATACGACCAATTTATCGGCCTCGGGTTACAGGGACACTTCGCACCGCTCCAGCGCTTCTTTAAGATTTACGTGCGGGGCATGCGCCACGCAGCTGAACTGCGCAACGAATTAATGCAAACGAAGACGACCGATGACGTTCGCGCTATTATTGACCGTTTGGAAGCTGAATTACCGGCTGAATAGCTTAGATCTAGCGAATGATTGTTGGTGTGACATCAAAATCAACAGTTGGCTGTTTTCGACAGTCACCACTAAAAAAACGTCTCAAAGAATGTTATTCTTTGAGACGTTTTTTGGCTTAGCCAAGCAAGCTCATGACGATGAAAATCCTGTGCTATGGATACTAGTCGGCTGGCAAGATACAATTGATGGACGCTTATTCTATGACCAACGACTTGCAAGGTCAGGGCAGGTCTAGATCAATTTAAATCGCTTATCCAATAAAGTCACGCTGCTGGCAGGCAGCCCGACGACTTGAATCTCTCGTTGTTTCGTCACAAAGATGGCCCCGTAAATATCTGGTCGGTCGGCGGCCCAGCCAGGGAGGGGTTGTCCGGCAAAGAAGAGGCGGGTCGTTTCGATCTCACCATCAATGGAAGCTTTCGTAAAGACCGTGACACTTTCCAGGTCGTTTTGGCGCGGATAACCGGTCTTGGAATCGAGAATGTGGTGATACGATTGGCCGTTGAATTCGAGGTGACGCTCATAGATGCCACTTGTGACAGCGGAGCAAGCGCCAATTGTAATACTGGCAATCGCATTACCACGGTCAGTCGTTGGGTCCTGGATCCCCACGCGCCACTTGCCATCCGCATGTAGCGGTGAATCGCCGACCATCAGCAAGTTGCCGCCCAGGTTGATCATGCCAGCGCGTTGTCCGAAGGCTTCCCAGTAATCCTGGATGCGGTCAGCGATATAGCCCTTCGCAATCGCGCCGAGGTCTAATTCCATGCCGGGCACTTTCAAGAACACACTCAAATCGGCGTCGTTACAGACAACCTGATTCGGGTCGATCAAGGCCAAACGGGCGTCGATCTCTGCTTGTTCAGGAACGTGTGCATTATCGAAGCCAATATGCCAGAGCTTCACTAAAGGTCCAATCAAGGCGTTAAAGCCGAAGTGTTGGCGGCTAAGTTCGACGGCTTGGTGGACGAGGCTGTAAGTCGCCGCGCTGACTTGAACCGGATGCTGACCGGCGGCATGGTTGATCGCCATGACTTCAGAAGCGGTGCGATTAACGGTGAGCCGGTCCTCATACTGGTCAATCAATTGGCAGGCGGCGGTCAAATAACGGTCGCTATCACTGCCGAACAAAGTCAGGTCAATATCAGTTCCGAGTGCGTGGTGCGCTTGATGGCGCCGCTGTTGTGCAAATGCTGGAATCGCGGGGTCGTCGTTATAAGTTAAAGTGGTCATAATACCAGTCCTATCTCTGAAATGCCAGCTTGTTCAGTAAGCTGAACTAAATTAGTTTTCCCGCTAGGTGGTCCAATTCGTGCTGAATGATTTGAGCAGTGAAGTCGTTGAACCGTTGTTGTTGGGGCTTGAAATGTTGATCTTTATATTTCACGGTAATCTGATGATAACGTTGCGTGGACCGTTCGCCTGGTAACGATAAGCAGCCTTCAGTTGTCTCGTAAGCACCATGGTGGTCAATAATTTTAGGATTGATCATTGCAATCGCAAATGGGCCGAGTTGGACAACGATAATCTGTTTGTTGACGCCAATCATGTTGGCGGCCATGCCGACGCAGTTATCCGTGTGCGCGGCCAGTGTTTCCAGTAAGTCGGTGACGACCGGTGCGTCGGCCGGGGTGGCAATCGTCGCGGGGACACTTAATGCGGCAGGATCGTGAACAATGGGTCGAATCATATCAGTTCCTCCATATCGTGGGTTTATTAGTTCAATTATAGGGAGCGGTTCACCGAGAAGCAAGCCGTTCGCAGGTGTGAGCTCAAAACACCCCACGCAGACAGAATCGCGTGGGGTGTACTAAGTCCTTAATTATTAACTTTAAAAGTTGGCGTGAGGCTGCTGGTCTTTAAGGCCTGAGTCGTCGTGGTTGGTATCTTACTCCGGTTCGGTCGCCAGTTCGGGTCTTTGACCAAGGTTGTCGCCGTTCCCTGATAATCGAGCGTCATACTGTTGGCATTATTGAGTGTTAGCACGGCGGTCGCCTGCTTGATTTTTACAGTCAGCTGCGTCTCATCCAGCTTGAAATCAGTATGGTTGCGCGCAGGTGATTTACCGGCTTGAAACAAGCCAAGCTGGTGTTCGGTATTCAGATATAGGCTCGTTGCGGGATCTTTGCTCACCCAGCGTCCTAAAAAGTCGCGGGACGTGACGGATTGCACGGCATGGACTGTTGACGTTGTTGGTTGAACCGGCTTAGCGGTAGGTGATGTCTTTGATTGGCACCCGGCGAGTAGACCGCTAAGCAGTAATCCCACAATTATGCCTCTAATTTTTTGCATAATTATTCTCTCCTCCAAATGCCCATTTTCCCCTGTAGGGCTTATTCACCATTATAGCGAATATGTCATCTTATTTAAACTAAATTGTCATACTCATCGTGAAATAATTAATTTTAAGCGATTTGATTGTATTGTGCTTAATTGGCGGCGAATGATCTCGACCGTTTTTGGTCATGAAAAAACGTGAAAGCCACTAAGACGGGCGTTCGATTGAAGGTTAAGAATATTGACTAAATATTCATAATGAAAGTGTAAACTGATACAGAAAATAATTTTAAAATATTCCAAAACTACGCCAATTCGATGGCTAGTGAGTCTTGCTGTACGCAACTGTATTTATCAGGCAATTTGAGCGATAGGCATTTTTAATAAAATGAGCTACTATATATAGTATTGATTCAAACGGAACGTACCATCAATTGTATGGACTTGATGACTTTGAAAAGTGGGGAATATAAGATGCTGACAACGACAACTAAGGATATTTTAGACGAATTACGGCCACTACCGGTCACGAAACGGGGCGGAGCACAAACCAAGTTTCACCCCTATAAATTAGACTTTGTCTTACACCAGTTATTAACGACTGAGGATGAGGTGCGCGTCGTTAAGCAAGCCCTAGTCGCTTATTATCGGGATGCGGACGGCATTGACACCCGGGAACTCCGAACGACACTGATGCAGATCTTGAATGCTCAGGGCTTGACTCAAGCGGCCCAAGCTTATCAAGACTACTTTGATGCTGAACAAGAACGCTTTGCGGCGGCAACGAATGTGCAGGGACGGATTGAAAAATTATTCGAACGCGATGCCAGCGTTGTGCATGAAAATGCAAATAAAGATAGTACGGTTTTTAATACCCAACGTGATTTGGAAGCCGGCGCTGCTAGTCGGGCACTAGGTCTGAAGATGTTGCCAGATCTAGTCGCTAAGGCCCATTTACGTGGTGATATTCACTGGCATGACCTCGATTATTCACCGGTCACGCCTGAAACGAACTGCTGTCTGATTGACTTTGACGGCATGTTCAAGAACGGCTATAAGATTGGTAATGCGGAAGTTGCCTCGCCACGGTCGATTCAAACCGCTACAGCCCAGATGGCCCAGATTATTGCCAACGTTGCGTCGCTGCAATACGGTGGTTGTTCTGCCAACCGGGTCGACCAGTTGTTAGCCCCCTATGCGGCCATTAATTATCAAAAACACTTGGCGGATGCTGAAAAGTGGGTCGCTGAAGACCAGCGCGAAGCCTATGCTAAGGCCAAGACGAAAAAGGATATCTACGATGCAATGCAGGCCTTGGAATATGAAATCAATACATTATATTCATCACAAGGGCAGACGCCGTTTACGACCGTTAACTTTGGTTTAGGGACGAGCTGGATCGAACGCGAGATTCAAAAGGCGATTCTCCAGATTCGAATCAAGGGTCTCGGTAAGGAACATCGGACCGCAATCTTTCCCAAATTAATCTTTACGATGAAGCGCGGCCTGAATCTCAGTCCCAACGACCCGAATTATGATATTAAGGAACTGGCCATCGAATGTTCGACGAAGCGGATGTATCCAGATTTGTTGATGTATGACAAAATCAAGGAATTGACTGGGAGCTTCAAGACACCGATGGGCTGCCGTTCCTTCTTGCAAGGCTGGCGTGACGAGAACGGGGTGGAAGTCAACTCTGGTCGGATGAACTTGGGCGTGGTAACGGTCAACTTGCCACGCATCGCACTCGCTGCTCATGGAGATCAACAGCTGTTCTGGGAGATTTTTGAAGAGCGGATGCAGACTTGTCATGAAGCGCTAGCTTACCGAATCGAACGGACGAAGCAGGCTAAGCCGGAAAACGCACCGTTACTGTACATGTACGGAGCATTTGGCAAACGGTTGCCAGCCGGTGGTAACGTTGACGAACTCTTCAAGAATCAACGGGCGACGATTTCTCTCGGTTATATCGGGATTTATGAAGTCTGCACGACATTCTTCGGTCCTGACTGGGAAAATGATACGCATGCTCGCGAGTTTGCCGAGACGGTCGTCAAGGCCTTACGTGACAAGTGTGCTAAGTGGGCGGCTGAAAGTGGCTACCATTACAGCTTGTATTCTACGCCAGCTGAATCGTTGACCGATACCTTCTGTCGCGACGATATTGCCAAGTTCGGCCGGGTCGCGGATATTACGGATAAGGAATACTACACGAATAGTTTCCACTATGACGTCCGCAAACACCCGACCCCGTTTGATAAGCTGACGCTAGAAGAACGCTTCCCGAAGTACGCCTCGGGTGGCTTCATTCATTATTGTGAATATCCAAATCTGACGCAGAATCCTAAGGCCCTAGAAGCAGTCTGGGATTGGGCCTATGACCACGTCGGTTACCTCGGGACCAATACTTCCATCGACCAATGTTTCAAGTGTGGGTTCAAGGGTGAATTTAAGGCAACTGCCCGTGGGTTCGTGTGTCCCGAATGTGGCAACCATGACCCGAAATATTGTGATGTGGTCAAACGGACGTGTGGCTACCTCGGTAACCCACAACAACGGCCAATGGTTCATGGTCGTCACGTTGAGATCGCGTCCCGTGCTAAAAATATGTCTCCGGAGATGATTAAAAATGCCGCGCGCTACGAAAGGACCAAACAATCCGATGCCCAAAGAATGGCTGGCAAAGGACTTAAGTGAACAATATGTTGCTGATTACAAGGCATTTAACTTTGTTGATGGGGAAGGGGTCCGCTGCAGTCTCTATCTGAGTGGCTGTCCCTTTCATTGTCCCGGTTGTTATAATGTCGCCGCTCAGAATTTTCACTATGGGCAGCCCTATACGACTGAGCTTGAAGACCAGATTATCGAGGACCTTAGTCAGTCGTACGTGCAAGGCCTGACTTTGCTCGGCGGCGAACCGTTTTTAAATACGCAAGTCGGTATCCGCATCTGTGAACGGGTCCGCGCCGAATTTGGCCATACGAAGGACATCTGGTCATGGACTGGGTACACTTGGGATGAGCTTCAACAGGATTCGGAAGACAAATTAAAGATGCTATCGCTGATTGATATTTTGGTCGATGGTCGTTTTCTGCAAGACCAGATGGATCTCTCACTGCAGTTCCGTGGGAGTGCCAATCAGCGCATCATTGATGTCCCTAAATCATTGTCAACTGGCGATGTCGTTATCTGGGATAAGTTGGTTAAATAAAATTGAGCAATTAAAAATGACGTTGTAACTTAGTTGTTACGACGTCATTTTTGTCGTGGACTAAATATAACGGTTACATATTAGAATTGATTATTTTTTTGGTTAATGTCTGCAACTATGTCTCGATATTTTAGTTAAAAGCGGTTATACTTTACAGGAGTAGTCAATATATATTGACATAAAGAATCTAATTAAAGCGAGGTTTCGTGAATGTATCGTTTCTTTGTTCAACCTCAAGTTGACCAGCGGCGTCGGGCCGTGTTTGGGTACGAATTATTATTGCGTAAAGAAATGGATGGTCGTTGGGCAGTACCGCAATCATTCACTGAACTACCGTTAGACAAGCAAGCGGACTTGTTAGCACAGTTAGCCGGACAGTTGAAGACTAAGGCGACCAATCAAGTGTTGGCCTTGAATCTCAACCGTCAGCAGGCGGAAGATGACTTAATGTTAGGAACGATTATTTATCTCAAAAAGCGGCTCAATCCGGCTGCGCTAACGATTGAGTTAACAGAAAGTCCGTCATTAGCCGAAATTCAGAAATACAGCCTCTTCTTTCATCAGTATGGGATCAAACTGAGTATCGATGACGTTGGGACTGGCTCTAACACATTTGAAAACATTCAGCATGCATTACCATTTGTTGATCAAATCAAATTTGCCATGCAAAATCTGCGGATGAGCGGACAAGCCGAACGTATTCCTCGTGAAGTGGCGTTTTGGCGCGATGTGGCACAGGACTACCATTTAGAATTCATTCTGGAAGGTGTCGAAGACCAAAAGGATCAAAAAATGGCGGAACAACAAGGCATCGAGCGCCATCAAGGCTATTACTATGGCAAGCCTCGCTTGATTGCTGATGATTGTCAATTCGTAAATGGCAGCTGCTAGGAAAGGGTCCTGACAATGACATGGCCTTATTGGCGAATTTCGCCGTTTGTAACAAGTATCTTTTTTATCCTCGGGGTGTTGACACTCTACTGGGTACTGTTCAATTGGATTACGTCCTGGTTCCATGCCCGTCACATTAACATTGATGATGATACGATCAATGCTTGGCATGGCGTCATCTACATGTTGGTCTTCGTATTTGTGATGCAACTGTCGGTCATCGGCCAGGCGAATAGTTGGGAGTTTGTGAACTTTCACCTGATTGCCGTCATCTTCTGTGCCTTCTTCCTCAACATTCGAATGCCGTATTACACATTGTTACCAGTGGTCATTGTGTACATGGTTTTCGACCAATCGATTTTCTTCTGGGAATCTTGGAGTTATGCGGCCGTGTTCGTGGGTTTCTTCTGGAGCCTGAATTACTTACGGCTGTGGGTGCAGAAGCATGCGCATAGTTGGGTCTATTACTACGGGACGGTTGGCTTCTTCGGCGGTGTCTTGTGGGGCTTGATTAAAGTCAAGTACTCGCTGAGCTGGGAGAACACGTTACAGGAGTACGGATACCTGCTGATTTTTGCCGGTTTACTCTACGCCTACGTCAATATGCTGACACAGGATAGTGAGATCAAACTGCGACTCGCTCAGTTTGCCAGCCACGACGCATTGACGCAAACGGAGAACTTCGCGGCCTACACGGAGCATATCAAATATTTATTTGATGACAGTACGGCCAATAATTTAAACTTATCAATGATGATGTTTGATATTGACCACTTCAAGCACGTCAACGATACCTATGGTCACTTGGCTGGTGACCGCGTCTTACAGGAAGTCTCGGAAACCGTCCAGACGGTGTTGAGCGAAAATGATCCAAAGGTTAAGCTGTATCGGACGGGTGGCGAGGAATTCAACGTCCTATTTCCTGGCTATGATCTAGTCAGCACGCGTGCCATTGTTCGGCAGATTTTTGCAGCAGTTAATCATTTGGTCGTTAAGTACGGTGACCAAGAAATTGCCGTCTCGATATCAGTCGGTGTGTCAACCTTGCATCAAGCGGATGACAGCCCCGTCGATTTTTATAATCGGGTCGACCAGAATCTGTATTTCTCAAAACGCCATGGTCGCATGCGTGTGACGGTTGATCAGTGATAATCGATGGTCAGTTGGTCATTACACTTTTTAATAAGCAAGTCAATGATAGTAACTTTGAATCTTCAGCATTCAAGGTTACTTTTTTTTTACGCTCAATTCAAAGTCGATAGTGGGATGTCGCTTGACTGTCCACAGATGGCTGATACGGGCATTCTGACTTCTGCCGATAATTTCCGGTATGGCGGCGTTAGTGAATAAAGCGCTTCATAGCTTGTTCGTTAATTGAGTTTACGAATGAACCTCTGCAGGCTCAAACTACCGTTAAAACTGTTGATTATGCTGGTATTCTGGTTTTATTATGGTAAAGTTTATGTTGAAAGGATAACAGTCAATGGCTTGAACTAATTGATTTACACTCGGTTGAGGGCAAGTTTTTTGGCAGCAGATTATCAGCGTGAGGTTCAGTAGTCGACACATCATTTAATGATTAAGGAAGTGAGAAGTGTGCCAGTAGTTATCAGCTCATTGATTCCCGTAGTTGCGCCGGTCAAACGCCAGATTATTAGTGTGACGACGCTTGCCAACACGGTACATCTATATGGGCTACTTGGGTTTAAAAAACAAATATTCCCAGTGACCGACCAAATCGTTGCGCCCTTTGGTGGGGTCATCACCGCTGTGGCTGTCGATGAACGGCGGGTCGGCTTTCGTGCCACGAATGGCCTGGTCGGCTGGTTACGAATCGGACAGTTAACAAATCAACTGGAATCATCGATGATTGATTTTAAAGTCAAACCAGGCGACACCGTGGTTGCAGGACAAGTGATCGCGAATCTGGTTTCAATACTGGCACGCCGTTTGCAGCCAGTCGAAACTGCGCTCAAATTGACGATCAAACGTGCATTAGACCAGGGACGTGAACGTCTGCTGGTCGCGAGCAATCACGTCGATCCAACCGGTACTGTGATTTCAGGCATTACGACTAGCATGGCTGGTAATCACCGGGTCGCAACGATCGGACCACCGAGCTGGGATTAATGTCAGACAATAAGCAATCGACGTTCCTAGATACGGGGTGTGTCTAGACGTCACGCTTCGACGCAGTCCTAATATGGACAGTAGTGGCTGAGGTGTGCGTTTTGTATAACGCAGATAGGGGCAGTCCCGGCGTTGTTTGGGATTGGTTCACAAGGTCGTCGTGTTGACAGACACGGCGTCGCTGATGGTATTAAGGTATTAAGGTAAATCAGTAGGAATAGCAGTCATTGGTCAGCGACTAAGTTTTGGTAGACTTATCTGCACAGCTGCTATTTAACAATCTGAACTGGGACGGTCGTGATTGACGCCCGTTCAGGCAACAGTTCGGTTTCTAGAATTACGACGGTCAAAGGTTAGGGCCAATGTTACTCAGGTGGTTATGGGGGTATAACGGCCTGGGCAGTGGTTTAACGTCGCGTATAAACCTAATGAATGTACGAAAGTTTGGTTAAAGGCGAATCGCTTGCTTTTACTTGGCAGTCCAGCTTATCATGAAGATAAACTGTGAAGGAGTGATTCGGATGAGCGCTATGACATTTAACCAGACTGAATTATCCAAATATAATGGTCAAGATGGTCAACCCGCATATGTGGCGGTTGATGGTGTTGTTTATGATGTAACGGGGGTTGCAGCATGGGCCGGTGGTAAGCATCATGGTAATCTTGCCGGTCAAGAATTAACAACGGTCATTGACACGAAATCCCCACACGGTCGTAAAGTATTGAATAATCTAACAGTGGTTGGCCAGTACGTGGCTGATTAAATTAACGAAGACCAGTTGCCTAGCAGCTGGTCTTTTATGATGCCTTTTTTGAGGGGAGCGTCTAATTGATGAACAGACGTGCATGAGGTTGTCGTTGGAATCAGTGGGGTTACATTTGAACTGCTCATTAAATGATGTGATTCTTATCGGCTTATTGTCATAATCTCATATTTGTTAGCCGTTATTAAAGTAGTAATAACGCCGTTAAGCCAGTGTTATCAGCGGTAGTAAGTGTAGTGGTTATGTTAACACCTTGACTATTTATACTGCAATATAAAATAAATTATATAAATGGTTGAATGTTGTGTACAATAGCGTGAAAATAGAGTTTGAATTAAAGGATAACTAATTAAAGAAATTAGGTGGGGTTCACGATGGAACGTAAACAAACACATTTTAAGATGTATAAGATTGGCCGTCGGTGGGTATTTGCCTGTGCGACGGTCTTAACATTAGGACTCACAACGCTTGGGGCGCGGGCGGATTCAACCACGGCCAACACTGATACGGCCGCTGCAGCCACAACCAGTGCGACGACTGATAAGTCAGTGAACAATCAAAGCCAAACGTTGAAGACGACGGTTGCGTCTGACGCGACGACTGATACTAGCAAGTCAGATCAAGCAACAAGCACCGATACGGCGTCTCAAACCGCAACAACTGACGATGATGCGACGCAAACGACGGCGAGCTCGTCATCTGACAGCCAAAAAGTGGTCAGCGGCACGACTGATGCTTCGTCAACAACCTCGCAGACGACCCAGTCAGTAGCGGGGACTACTAAGCAAGCTGATACGGCGGACAAATCGACGACTAAGACAACGGCTGCCGATGCGACGGCCACGACCACGGTTGCCAAGGCTAGCACGGATACTGACGCGACCAAATCGTCGACTAGCGCAGATTCTGACGATACGACCAGCACTGATAGTAACAATGCAAAAGCCGCAACGACGGACACTGATACAGCCAGTGCAGTAACGGCAACCACCGATACCACTGCCGCTGAGACCAGCACGGATACTAATGATACAACCGCTACCACGAATTCAGCCAAGACGACTGCTCAAATGGTTAGTGCGCAAACCGTTGCGACGACGCTTAGCCAGGCTGTGACGCAGGCCAATGATGCGGTGGCGGATGGTGGCAATGTCACGGACGACTATCCTGATTTACATAACATGCTCGGGGTCTCGTCACAATTTCACATTTTTGCTCGCGAAGCGGAACTGCACGCGCACACTAATGGGAATATTGCGGTTCAAAACCTAGTCGGCAACGTTAACTTTGGGACGAATATCATTGAAGAATTGTTGGATAAGGATATTTCTTACATTCAAAATATCACCAACATTGCCGGTAGTTCGTTTGTCTCGGCTGGTGAAACTCGTAGTAATAAGGTCATCTTTGGCGAAAATATCGATATCGATGTCTCCAATCCTAATCGGCCAATGGTCAACGGCGTTTATATCGACCATTTGCTGGCGTCTGAAGTTTATCAAGATAAAGATGGCAACGTCTATATTGATTTTGACGCGGAATTTGCCAAGCTTGAAAAACTCAGTGCCAGTTTGAGTGAACAAACTGCGAATGCCACTTATTCCAATGATAGTTTTGATGATATGAATCAGCGGGTCATCGACGTCACGGATATGGAACCGGACGCTGACGGCCATATCGTCATCAACTTATCCGCGGATGTTCTCAATACGAGCACACCGCTGACGATCAAGGGCTTATCGGCGGATCCTGACGGTAATACAGTCATTATTAACGTTGATACGGCCGGCAGCACCAATTATCAAGTCAATTCGCAAATCAAGATTATTTACGATGACGGCACGGAACGGAATAACCAGGAAACGGAAGACTTTGGGGATAATCACTTACTCTGGAACTTCTATGATTCGACGGCTAGTGACAAATTGGCTACCGGCGTTATCAGTGTGGACCGGCCATTCCAAGGCAGTATCTTAGCACCCGCCGCGGAAATTGATGCCAATCAAAATATCGATGGTAATCTGATTGCCAACAAAGTCAATGTTAAAGCAGAAACCCACCGTTGGGACCTCCAGGATAATGTTGATAATGAAAATGATCCTGACACGGACGAACCGGACCCTACTGAACCGGAGGACCCAGAACCTGTTGAACCAGGCGGCCCAGCGCCTATTGATCCGGAAGAACCAGGCACGAACGAGCCGGAACCGAATGAACCTGAACCTAGTGAGCCAGAAGAACCTGGCACGAACGAGCCGGAGCCTAATGAACCAGAACCTAATGAGCCGGAAGAACCAGAATTTCAAAAACCAGTTCATCCGACGTTAGATGTTGAAATGCCAAACTTTGATGAAGATGAAGAAGAAGCCGAGCCTGACGAAGAAACGCCAGTCGAAGAACCTGAAGTTCCAGACGAAGAGGCGCCTGATGAAGAAGAACCAGTCGAGGAGCCTGAAGAACCGGACGAAGAGGCGCCAGACGAAGTTGAGTATCAGAAGCCAGAACATCCAATCATTGACGTTGAAATGCCTGATTTTGATGAAATCGACGATGAGGCTGAAGCCGAAGAAGCGGAAGAAGAATTTGAGGATGAAATCGAAGACGAGATTGAAGCGGGCGTAGAACCTGATGAAATTGTCGATCAAATCGTCGATGAAGTTGAAAATGAAATCGATGCTGGCTGGGTCACTGATGAAACCGTCGAGGAACTAGAAACGGCATTCGAAGAAGTTCAAAAGGAAGCCGTCATCGGTGATCAGATCAATGATGAAGAGACCCTACTGAACTTGATCGATCAGGCGATTGCACAAGCGAAAGCCCATCACAATTCAGCGTTAGTTGCACAATTACAAGCACTTCGGACTAAAGTTGCGGCGGCTTTAGCGGTGGCACAAGGCAAGTCGCTGCCACAAACGAGTGAAACGTCGAATCAAGCCATTTCTTTAGCTGGAATTGCCTTGGCAAGCACGTTAATGCTGGGTGCTTACGCCAGCCGACGTAAACGGCAAAACTAATTGAAATAAGTGAATCGTGGTTCTAGAATCGCTGCTGCCAGTCATCAAGTTTTGACTTGATAACCAACAACCAGTGACAGAGAACCTGAATAGATACGGCTGATAATGCAGAAATAAATGGCATTATCAGCCGTATTTTTGTCAAAAAAATGTCACTAAACCAAATTGGTCTAGTGACGCTCAATTTTCTCTACTCCATGACCGACCTAATCCTTTGACCCCAAATGCGCCACCAGTGAAACGTGGTCTAAATACTAACCCCCATTAGTATTTATGATAATTATTATAAAGACTCTTGGGAATTAGTCAACTTTTATTCGAATATATTTAGCAATTATATTGAAATCTATTTTGAACCTGACTGCCGACAAATTCGAGATGGTCTAAAGTCAATGGGGTCAAAGAAAATCCGCAGGTCAGTGATTGACCTGCGGATTTGTCAGTTGGTAAGGTTCAATTACGAATTAATTCATTGAAGTTAAATTCGTTTGGAATAAAGTGGGATTCGGTGTATTCGATCTGGCGGCCCTGGTCGTTGAACGCAATGCTGATCATGTTGCCGACACAGTTATTCGTACCGAGTGCGAGCAACTGATAGTCGAGTGGGGTTGCCGTTTCGACCCGCAGCATCCGCTTAACCACGGCAATTTTGAGCCCGTTTTTTTGAAAATGACGATAAATCGACTGTTCAGCGATTTCCTGGGTCAATTCGGGGATGCGCTGGGCATTAAAGTAGTTGATATCGAGGACGGCCCGGACGCCATCAACGACTCGAACCCGTTGAATGGCATAGACTGGGATACCAACTTCGAACGCCGTCTGGGCACTGAGCGCTTGGTCGACGATCCGGCGCTGGAAGCTGACCACGTCCGTCCGGTAATCCAAATGACGCTCGGCGTTCAGACTCTGTAGCCCGTTCAAATTATTCAAGGCCAGATTGAACTGCTGCGTTTGGGGCGTATGTTCCAGTAAGACAACACCGCGGCCCTTGACGGAGTATACTAAGCCGTCAGCGGCCAACTGTGCGATCGCCTTGCGGACGGCATAGCGACTGCTGTGGAATTCTTCAATCAATTCATCTTCAATCGGTAGCCGCATTTTGACACTATAGCGTCCCGCGAGAATTCGTTCCTTTAGAGCTTGATAGATTTCATTAAATGATGCGTTAGCCATACAAGCACCTTCGTTCTGTTTGTGATTAATTTAATTATACCAAATAATTATCCTTTTGGTGTAAATAACCGAATAAATATTGATATTTATTCGAATATAAATTGACAGTCACGCAAATGCCCCATATAATGTAAGCGAACACAAGTTGTGGTCAGTACGAGGGGGATGGGGAACATGCAAATCGAACAACAAACATTGAATGCGGTGCAGCAGCCGTTTCAAGTCACGGCCTATTGGCTAGACCAAATCAGTGATTTTGAAACAGCCGTGGATTATCCGCTGATGATTATTTGTCCAGGTGGTGGGTTTACGTATCATTCTGGACGTGAGGAAGCACCGATTGCGGCGCGGATGGTGGCAGCCGGCATGCACGCCATCGTGTTGAACTATCAACTGATTGCGGGACATCTAACCGTTTATCCCGCGGCACTACAGCAATTAGCCGCAACTATCGATTGGGTGACCAAGCAGGCGACCCAGCATCATATCGACACGCAGCGTATCGTACTCGCCGGTTTCTCGGCTGGCGGACACGTGGTGGCGACGTTTAATGGGGTCGCGACGCAGCCGGAACTGCGCGCCCAGTATCAGCTAGACCAGTATGCGGGGCACCATGCCGCCGTGATTCTCGGCTATCCAGTGATTGACCTACAAGCTGGTTTTCCAACGACTGCGGCTGAGCGAGAACAAATTACTACTGATCGGCAATTGTGGGCGGCCCAGCAATTAGTGACGGCGACTAGCAAACCCGCGTTTGTTTGGCAAACGGTCACCGATGAACTGGTGCCACCGCAAAATTCACTGGCATACGTTCAAGCCTTGCTCGCACACCAGATCCCGACTGCGTACCATCTATTTAGTAGCGGGATTCATGGGTTGGCACTAGCTAACCACGTGACTCAGAAACCAGGTAAGACCAAGTATTTGAATGCGCAAGCCGCTCAGTGGCCAGAATTGGCCTTAGCTTGGTTGCAAGAACGCGATATTTTAGCAGGCACATTTTAATGCTTTAGCAGGAACATTTTGACGATAGCAGCGCCCGTCGACAGGAGACTGTCTGGTCGGGCGCTCTTTTTGTCAACGCCCCTGACACGAATTAATGTTCTGCGGTATAATAATACGAATAAGCTTATAAAGAGGAGCGATAGTAGATGGCAACTAATCAACACCTTGTGATTATTTCCTTGGATGCCTTGGGTTTTCGGGATTTGCGCGAGCATCAAGCAGAACTGCCCGTTTTGAATCGCCTAATGACTGGGGGTACGTGGGTTAAATCAGTGACTGGGATTTATCCAACACTGACTTATCCGTCACATACCACGATTATTACGGGTCAGTATCCCAATGTGCATGGAATCGTCAATAATACGAAATTACAACCAACGCGCCGCTCGCCTGATTGGTACTGGTATCAAAAAGACGTGCAGGTGCCGACATTATATGACTTAGCGCGGCAGCAAAAACTAACAACGGCCGCGTTTTTATGGCCAGTCACGGCGGGAAGCAAGATTACATACAACCTCGCTGAAATATTCCCAAACCGGATCTGGACCAACCAGGTGCTCGTCTCACTCAAAGCGAGTTCGCCACTGTTCTTACTAGAAATGAACCATAAATACGGGCACTTGCGGAATGGTATCAAGCAGCCACAATTGGATGAATTTATTACGGCTTGTGCGGTCGACACGCTGACCAACAAACGGCCAAACCTGACCATGATTCACTTAGTCGACATGGACAGTATGCGCCATCGCTATGGGGTGCGTTCTAAAGAAGCCATGGCGGCCCTTCAACGGCTGGACCGACATGTTGGTATGCTGATTGAAGCCACCAAGCGTGCCGGGACGTTTGAAGACACCAACTTTGTCATCTTAGGCGACCATTATCAAATCAACGTCGATCGCATGATCCATTTGAACACGCTCTTCGCACAACGCGGCTGGCTGACGCCTCGTCAGGACCAAACCTTTGAAAACGATTGGCAGGTCATGGCGAAGACGGCGGATGGCTCGACCTACATTTATACCCGGCCTGGTTTTGACGAACTGGATGAATTGCGTTCGTTAGTCAGTCAAGTCGAAGGCGTCGAAACCATCATTACCGGTGCAGAAGCGGCGCAACGTGGGGCTGACCCAGCGTGCGCGCTGATGGTAGAGGCTAAGGAAGGCTACTACTTCACGGATGAAAGTCGCCGGCCACTCGTGGTCGAACCAGTCCATCCCGATACGTTGGGCCAACCCGACCGCTGTCACGGGGTTCACGGCTACGATCCAACCAAGCCAGATTATCAAACGACGCTGTTATTCAACGGACCGGCTGTCAAGGCGGGCGCCACGATTGATTCAGCGAACTTGGTTGATGAAGCACCGACCTTTGCCAAGTTGCTTGGCTTACAATTTGCAGGACCAATGCCTGGTCAACAACTCGATATTTTCAAGGAGTAAAATAGATGAAATTTAATAAGCAGCAGTGGAGTTGGATCTTCTATGATTGGGCCAACTCCGGCTACGGAATCATTGTCACAACGGCGGTCCTGCCCGTTTACTTTAAGGCGGTTGCCCAGAGTAACGGGGTCACACCCGCCAACGCGACGGCGTATTGGGGCTATGCCAACAGTATCGGGACGTTATTGGTCTCGATTTTAGCGCCGGTGCTGGGGGCGTTAGCAGACTATCCGCATGCGAAGAAACGGATGTTGAACATCTTTTCCACGCTCGGCATGGTGATGACACTTGGTTTAAGTGTCGCGCCGACCAGTGCCTGGAAGTGGTTGTTAGGCATTTATATCCTGTCAATCATTGGCTATTCGGGTGGTAATCTGTTCTACGATAGTTTTCTGACGGATGTCGCACCGAATGACCAGATGGACCGGCTGTCATCGTACGGCTATGGCTTCGGCTACCTCGGTGGGGTGCTCGCCTTTATCTTGTTCTTAGTCCTCCAACTCACGAGTGGCTTTGGCCTACTTTCCAGTTACGGCGTGGCCCGCAGTAGTTTCGTGCTCGCCGCGGTCTGGTGGATTATCTTCTACGTGCCATTGCTTAGAAATGTCCATCAAAAATACGCCTTAGCGCCGAGTGCCCATCCAGTACGGTCTAGTTTTCAGCGAGTATGGTCGACTTTGAAGCATATCCGCAATTATCGGGCCGCCGCCTGGTTCTTGGTGGCGTACTTCTTCTATATTGATGGCGTCGATACGATTTTCACCATGGCGACCTCAATTGGGATGGACATGGGAATCACGACGACCACGCTGATGCTAGTATTGTTGGTCGTTCAGTTGGTCGCTTTCCCATTCTCGCTACTGTACGGCTGGTTGGCCAACAAAACGTCGACTCGAGCCGGGATTTTGTTGGGCATTCTCATTTACTTGGGAATTTGTTTATACGCCTTGCGCTTAACGACTGCCACTGATTTTTGGATTTTGGCCGTATTGGTTGGAACGAGTCAGGGTGGGA
Organism: Lactiplantibacillus sp. B652; assembly: GCF_023806745.1. Taxonomy (NCBI): domain Bacteria; kingdom Bacillati; phylum Bacillota; class Bacilli; order Lactobacillales; family Lactobacillaceae; genus Lactiplantibacillus; species Lactiplantibacillus sp. B652. Next base: position 188,571 of record NZ_JAMSKY010000006.1, read on the forward strand.
TTCAAGCCCTCAGCCGTTCCTACTTTGGCCGGTTGATTCCAAAGACTAGCGGTAGCGAATTCTTTGGTTTCTACAATATTTTAGGTAAGTTTTCAGCCGTCATGGGACCAGTCTTGGTCGGTATCGTGACTCAGATGACTGGGAAATCGACGATTGGTGCAGCTTCGTTGAGCATTCTGTTCGTCATTGGTTTGGCGATTTTCTTGGCGTTGCCGCATTTGAATCAGAATAAGTCGGTGTGATCGTAATGATACTAGGCTCACCGAAAATGCCAACTTTGGCAACTTCTGATGAATTATATTTACCAATTTAAGCTTTTACCAGCTTCCCAATTTATATCAGTATCAAACACAAAGGGACTTCTCCAGTGCGGAGAAGTCCCTTTGTACACAACATAAGCCAATGTTTACAAATTCATTTCAGTATTTCGTTGTAATAAGCGGAGAATAGCGTAATAACCAACACCGATGAGCAGCCAAATTCCGCCAATTTCCTTAGCTAAAATATTTAGGTTGACCATAACAAAACCGATGATTAAGAAGCCAATAATTGGAACGAGTAAGTGGTGCCAATAGTCCCGCGAATGTTGTTTGATGAAGAAGTGATTAATCACCGCTACGTGAATCACTAAGAAGGCGGTTAATGCGCCACAGTTAACGATTTCGGAAAGTGTTCCACTATCGTTCATAAAAATTAAGCCAACAATGAGTGAGATGATGGCGACTAGTAGGGTACTAATATAAGGTGTTTTAAATCGCGGATGCACACGCGCAAGAATTTTAGGGAGGTTGTGATCACGAGCCATCCCAAACAAAATTCTCGAAATTGCAGCTTGTGCGGCCAACGCATTTGCAAATCCCCAGGATAGAATAGTTGCAATTGTGGTCAGGTAAGCTAGAAAATGACCACCTACTTTTTCGGCAACGACATAGAAGGCAGTATTTAAGTCACTGAAAGACTGCCAGTTGGGAACGATTAGGGCGGCTAGATAAGTTTGAATGATAAAAAGAACGCCAACAATCAGTAGCGACCATAGGATTCCTTTACCTACTGCTCGGTTTCCGCCAGTCGTTTCCTCTGCGAGTGTGCTGATGCCGTCGAATCCCAAAAAGCTCAAGACTGCTACAGAGGTTGCGGTCATGACAAATTGAAGATTGAAATGACTGGCGTCGTAGAATGGCTTCAAGGTAAAGCCATTACCCGCACCGTGAAACAGACCGTAGCTGCCCAGAATAATGAAAAAGCCTAGTACAATCAGCTCACCAATCAAGAAAATACGATTGGCAATAGCGGTAAATGCAATCCCCCGAACATTAATCAGGGTGTTAATGACAATAAATCCGATTAACCACAGCCAAGATGGAACCGTTGGGAGCAGGGACTTTAGCGAATTAGCGGCAATGATATACAGTAGGGCAGGAACGAAGATGTAATCTAGAATAATCATCCAGCCGGATAAAAAGCCAATCGTTTTGTTGATACCAAGTTTTGCGTAAGCATATACAGATCCAGCGACTGGAAACGCACGTGACATCTGTCCATAACTTAGTGCGGTAAAAAACATGGCAATCATCCCAATCGCATAGGTGAGCGCAATCATCCCTTGTGAAACAGAAATCACAGATCCATAGATTCCCATTGGTGCGATTGGGACCATAAAAATCAGACCGTAGATGACTAAGTCTTTAACGGAGAGTGTGCGCTTTAACTCCTGTGTGTAGCCAAAGTCATCGAGATTGGTATGACGTTTAGATGTTGATTTTGAAACGTGTTTTAGTTCCATAGGCAGGTACTCCTTTGAATAACGAGTAATCAGAAACTATTTTTAATAGCTGTGTTTAGTGTGTAGAATCTGTCAATTGGTCTGAAAAGTAGTTTCGTAAATAGGTGAAAAAGACATCGGGATTATCGACCATATGATTGTGCCCACTGTCGGGTGTTACGACTAACTTGGCATTTGGCATCCGTTGTTCCATTCGTTCGGCAGTCGCTAATGGCATCGTCTCGTGGTCCGCAAACATTAATAATGTGGGTAGTTGAATTGTTGCCAATTGTTCGGAAAAGTCCCAGTCATCAAGAACACCATAGACGACAAACTCATTATCACCCTGAAAATGGTTATAAACTGGTTTAGCCTGAATATCGACCTGATGTTGCATTGGACTGGGTTGGCGGCGATTGATGTATTGGTGGTAGAGATGAGTGATTAATTGACGATAATGGGGATTATCCCATTCTTGCCGTTTCTCAACGGTTAGCATAAATGCATTTTCGGCTGGAGAGAATTCGGCTTCTCGGATCGCCTTCATGCGCTTCAAATAATCAGCGATATTATCAATCATGCTGATTATGATCAGCCCGTCGAGATTAGCTTGGTGACTAGCGGCGTATGTCATTGCTAACATACCACCCCACGAGTGACCGGCAAGATAGCAATGGTCATACCCGAGTAGTTGACGGACTTCATCAACCTCACTTAGGTAATAGTCCTCGTTAAGAAACTTGTTACGGATAGCTGAATCTTTCCAGTCAGGCGTATCAGAATACCAAGAACCTAGTTGGTCGTACATGGTGACTTCAATATCTAATGCGGCTAATTCAGGACCAAAACGTTCGAAAACTTCATGGGTATCACCGGGACCGCCATGTAAGCAGAGCAATTTAGTCTTGCCGCCTAGATTACTAGTATGGGTCCAAATGTGATAACCGTTACTGAGCGTTAAAATCCGTGTCATGTTTTTCATGCGAGAACCTCCTGAGATAATTGGTTAGCGTCTACAATACACTGGAATTTAACTATTTTCAAATCATTTTTTAATCTAAGCAATCTATTTAATCGTAATTTTTACTGAGCGTTTGATTCAGCGATAATGATGGTTACTGTAGGCCTGCAGCTCGGTGTTGTGTTGGAATCGACAGTTAACGAACTGATTCAAGTGTGAAAACTAATGTTAATCACGATAAATTGTGATTAGAACTGATTTTTGTTTTTTTGTTAAGAGTTTTAAACCATTTTATTCACGTAAAAACGACGTAATGTGGTATGGTGTGAGTAATAAACGACTGATTGTGCAACGAAGACTAGGAAAAGGAGGCGGATTTGATGTTAATCGATTTTAGCATGCAGAATTATAAATCATTTAAAGCCGAAACCGTGTTGTCAGCCGAAGCAGGCGAGCGATTACGCAAATTTCAAGCAACGCATACGGTCGTCATGAACGGTAAACGGCTCTTGAAGAATTTGTTGATTTTTGGTCCCAACGGTTCAGGAAAATCCAATTTGCTGGCTGGCTTGAAGCAAATGCAGACCATCGTCTTGAATGATCCAGGTAAGGTGACTGACTTACTAACGGCTGACCGGTTTGTGCTTGCACCGGAGACACAACTGTCTGATACAACGTTTTCCGTGACCTTTTCGGTGGGTCAGCGGATTTATGGTTATCAGTTCTCGTATAATGCCAAACAAATTAGCTATGAATGTCTGACAATCACTGAAAAACGACGTCCCAAAGTTTATTTTGAGCGTTCAGCGCAAGGGTTCAAGACTAGTGTGCCAGCGCTAAATGAAGTTGCAAAGCGCACTAAAAAGAACAGCCTGGTCTTATATACCGCAATGCAAAACAACGATTGTGTCGCGACCGAAGTATTTACCTGGTTTGCTGAAGACTTATTGTTTGTCGGTGACTATCAGCCCACACCCGTCGTTAGTGAACTAGTCGGTCTAGCCAAGAATGAACAGGTTAAAAACCAGTTGCTTAATTTTCTACATTTTGCCGATTTCAATATCGTTGATTTAGAAGTTAATGAGCAGCCGACGATGCCTGACAGTCATTTGGCGGCCTTTTCCGCTAACCCGTCGTATCCATCATATTCTTCATATCAAATGATGAATAAATTATTCGCGGTGCATAAAGTTTATGATGAAGCTGGCAACATGATTGGGACCAAAAGTTTGGCGATGGAAAGCGAGTCTCGTGGCACGCAAAAAATCTTGATAATTGCGTTAGCTTTTATCAACGCCGAGTTGAATGGTAATCATAAAACATTGTTGTTTGATGAATTTGATGATTCGTTACATTTAGAATTATCACAAGCCATGATTCGGATATTCAATTCGGCCGCCAGTCAGACCCAATTCATCTTGACCACCCATGAACTCCAATTACTTGATTCTGAATTACGCACTGACCAAATCTATTTAGTTGAAAAGGACTTTAAGGGTGAAAGTCAGCTGACATCACTTTTTGATTTTAAAGATACTCGGCATACGACTCGTGGTGGTATTAGCTATATGAAACGTTATGTCGAGGGGCGGTTTGGGGCAACACCAATCATTGAACCTGATAAAATGCTGGACGCACTGATTGATACTGAACAAAATATGACGAAATTGAGTGGTCATTAGTTGTGGGGAGAAAGCGGCAGAATAAGCCATTAAAAGAAATTATCGGTATTTATCGCGAGAAATAATATGCTTAAAATCCCAAACTTTAAAATCTAAATAACGACGTCCCACCAACACTACGAACAGCAGTGTTAGTGAGACGTCGTTTTGATTATTCATCTCTATTTTAAGTGTGTTCCTCGCGATAGGCCCGTGCCTGTTGTGTTCGGACACGCCGAATTGCGAATATAGTGTTGTCGATTCGCGGCTGGTGACGCGCTTCGAGGGCAAAGATTTCATCTAGTAGCGTATTACCGGCCTGCCAGTCGCCAAAGTATAACGCCCAAATTCCGAGCCAAAATTGCTGGTCGAGACGGCCATCCCAATTGAGTTGCTGACTGGAAATGGCCGTGAGCTTGGCTCGTAGTTCACGGGCTGCGTCAAAATCATGAAAGTTCAGTTGGACTTGAAAGCAGGCGCCATAATAGGCAATTAAATCATTTAGAACGTGGAAAGGGTCACCCCAAGTCGTTTGATAGCGAGTGCAATTAGTCACCATTTTAGTGGTGAGCGGTGTTAATGCCGGCAGCCCTTCGACAGTGGCGACGATTGGTACCAGTAACTGGATTAATTTCAATTCCTGACGGGTCCAAGTCTTAGCTTGCCACAAATGGTCAAACGCTGGGCGAGTGGCCGAAGTGAGGGGAATTGAGCGATGATCATAGGTCTGTAATAGAATGCTGGCGTAACTCGCGACTAGCTGTTCGTAAGCGCGGTCGCTATGTTGATGGTCACGTATCCAGTCGGCCATCGCAGGAAAGTTTTGGGCGCGATAGACCTGCTGGATCGTCGCCAAAGCCTGCTCATAAGGCGACAGCTGATAATTCTGGTGAATAAACCGTAACTCGTCAGCTGAGATGGCCAGGTTATCTAAAATCGCAAATAACTTGCTAGCGCCGATGTCATTTGCACCGGATTCAAACCGGGAGGCAAACGAACGTGAGATGATGCCGCTATAGACTTCCTGTTGTGTAAGCCCCTTTGTTAACCGAATCTGATGAATCGTTTCGCCAATTGTCGCCATCGCAATCTCCTTTATGTGGCATATATGCAACCTACTTGTTGATTGTACCATGCTGCAGCAGGGTAAGCTAAGGCTATTAATTTAATGGCGGTGATCAACATGCTTCAATTATTACGAAATCGGACGTTGCAAACAATTCTGAGCGCCAATTTTTTCACGACGCTGGGCGTGAGCCTGTTCAATATTATCCTGCTGACCTATGCGAAAGGATTCTCAAATCCTCACTGGTTCGTCTCCGTCGTCTCGGTCGCAACGGTGGTGCCATATGTCTTCGGTGGACTGACTGGGCGGTTTGCTGACCAGACGCAAAAGAAAACGAATTGGCTGATCAGCACCAAACTGGTTCAAGCGGGGCTGTACTTGATTTTGGCACGTATCATCAATCAGGAGACGGCTTGGGTATTTTACGTCGTAGTCGTGATTAATTTTGTTTCCGACGTGCTCGGTCGCTATGGTGGTAATCTACTGACAATTGTGATTCAAGCGCGCATTGCACCTGCCAGCCGGCAACAAGTGATGGGCGTTAATTCCAGTGTGGGGACGCTAATTGAACCCTTGGGGCAGACGCTGGGGGTCCTGATTATTGCCCAAAGCCACAACTATGCACTTGCTGGGATAATCAACGCGCTGACTTTCATTCTGGCAGCAGGCTGTTTATTGATTGGTCGCACGACGATCAAAACGACCGAAACGATGGTCACGTCACCGCAGCAGTTGCCCGTCTGGCCGGTAATCCAGCGTGTCATGCGCAACGTGACTGGGATGGACGCGGTGAGTTATCTCGCTAATTTAATGATTTTAAACGTGGCCACGATGAGTCTCGATGCCATTTTGAATTTGAAATTCATCAGTCTAGCACCCCAACTGCACGTCAGCTATTCGGTGGCGATTCTGTTAGTCAACATCGTGTTGATTGCCGGCAACGTGCTGGGCGGTGTGACCAAAACGACCTGGTTTGACCGTTGCTCATTATATCAATTGTTGTTGGTCGCAATCCTGGCGCCAGCGCTGACTTATACCATTTTGTTGTGGTGGCCGCGACTCACTTTGATTTTAGTCGGAATGTTTGCGGTGGGCTTTATTAGTGGCAAACTAGACCCGAAGATGTTTGCGATTATGATGCGGGAGGTTGAACCGGAATTGACCGGATCATTTTTCGGCACAATTAGTTCGATCGTTACGCTGGCGGCGCCGGTCGGCAGTGTCGGAATCGTCTTGTTATATAACTTGGTTGAGACCAACGCCTCCTGTCTGCTGGCGATTGGTCTGTGCTTGGTAGCATTCGTTTGGGCGATTTATGCACATCGATCCGCGTCAATTTAAGTTTATTCAGGTCAACTGAATAATTGCCCGGTAAAGTCAATAAGCGTGCCATCTCGAACTTATGACAAGTTTCGAGATGGCACGCTTATTATTATTGAACTGCTTTTTCAGTATTAAATTGTCGTTAATTGCCGGTATAGCCTAACCGCGACAACAATCGTGAAACCAATTGAGCTGCCAGGCAGGGGCATCACTTCAATGCCCGCTACATCCACGCCGTTAAGTTACTTCCGAAACAACGCCAGATGGGCCTTCAAGTATTTTCCAGTCACACTATCGAAATTTTCACTGACTGCAACTGGTGTCCCAGTGGCGACAATGTTTCCGCCATTGATACCACCAGCGGGGCCCATGTCGATCACGTAATCGGCGTTGGCGATGACGTCCAGGTCATGCTCGATGGCAATGACCGTGGCGCCCTGTTGAATCAGTTGGTCGAAGACTTTGACCAGTTGTTGAATATCCAAGGGGTGCAGGCCCACGGAAGGTTCGTCGAAGACAAACAGGGTTCCGGCCTGACGTTTGCCAATCCGGGAGGTCAGCTTAAGTCGCTGAGCTTCACCACCAGAGAGTGCTGGCGTACTTTCACCTAACAACAGGTAGCCGAGTCCCATGTCATGCAGAATCTGGAGCGTGTTTTCGATGGCGGTCTGGTTTTCAAAGACGGGGAGCGCTTCGTCCACGGACATATCGAGGATGTCGGCAATCGAATAGTCATGCCATTTTACCGTCAACGTTTGCTTATTGTAGCGTTTGCCGTGACATTGTGGACAAACTTCGGTGATGTCTGGCAAGTACTGGACGTCGAGCGAAATCTGGCCGGTTCCGCCACAGGTTGGGCAAGCGCCGGCAGCCACGTTGTAGGAGAATTGACTGGCCGTCCAGCCGTGGTCTTGCGCTGCCGGGGTGGCCGCAAATAGCTTGCGTAACTGGTCCAAAATATTGGTATACGTCGCAACGGTTGAGCGGACGTTTTTCCCAACCGGGACCGAGTCGACCGTGACAACGTGGCGAATATGATTGGCATCAAACGCCTTGACGTGCGCCGGAAGTGGTCGCTTCTGCGCACTGGCGGTCAATGCGGGAATTAAACTATCCAAGACCAGCGTGGTTTTGCCGGCACCACTCATCCCCGTGACGGTCGTGAAACGGTTCTTAGGAATCCGCGCCGTGATGTCTTGAATGTTAAAGTGATGGGCGACCTCAATCGAAAGCGCGCCTTTTTGCCAGAGGGCCTCGTCCGTAAGTACCGGCCGCTCGCGCAGTTGCACGCTACCATTGAGGAATGGCGCGATCAAGGAATTCGAATCTTGTTTGATAGCGGCCACAGTACCCTGACCAACAACCGTACCACCGTGTTTGCCGGCGCCTGGACCGATTTCGATGACATCGTCGGCCGCACTAATAATACTGGTGTCATGGTCCACGACAACGACTGAATTACCTTGGGCGACTAAGCCGCGGAATGCTTTGATCAAGCCGTCAACGTTGGCGGGATGCAGCCCGACGGACGGTTCATCGAGGACGTACAAGACGCCAGTCGTCGCACTTCGCAAGGTCCGTCCAAGCTGAATCCGTTGCAATTCACCAGTTGAGAGGGTCGCGCCGGGGCGACTGAGTGTCAGGTAATCCAGACCCAGTTCTTCCATCGGTTGCAAGCTTAGCAACAATTCGTCAACCAGCGATTGCCCCAGATGGTGCATTTTAGCGGGTAGCCAGGGGACGATCGTGCCCGCAAACTGGTGCAGGTCAGCAACGGTCATGTCGCTGACTGTTGCAATATTTTTACCATTCAATTCTTGCTTCAGGAGCTGAGGATTGAACCGGGACCCGTGGCAATCCGGACAAGTATCGAATTTGTAGAAGCGATTCAGCCGGGTGATGGCACGTTCGTTTTTGGTCGTTGCCATACTGTCTTCGACGGCGGCAAAGGCGTTCTCATACACCGCGTTGTCCATATGGAAAATCTTACCCTTAGAACTCGGAATATTAATGGCGACCGTTTGCTTCGGGCCGTGTAAGACGCGTTCCTTATCGCTGGCACTGAGGTCCTTGTAGGGGATATCGATGGGAATCCCAATCTCGCGGGCAACGATCGGCATAAAATTACGGCCGGGGAGGTGCCAAGAAGCAACAGCGCCTTCCTCAATCGTCTGGTTCTTATCAGCGATAATCAGCGATGGATCGATTTGACGCACTTGGCCTAAGCCACCGCACGTTGGGCAGGCCCCCGCTGAATTAAAGGCAAAGTCTTCGGCGCCCGGTGCGCGAAATTCAACGCCACAGGTCGGACAGGTGACATAGCCGTCGTTTTCAGCAACATCCAGCGTTGGCGGCATCCGGTGCCCATTGGGACAAACGGTTGAACTGAGTCGTGAGAAGGCCAAACGGAGAATGTTCAGGCTTTCTGACATCGTGCCGACCGTTGAACGGACGCCTGGCACCTGAGGCCGTTGGCGTAACGCTAGTGCGGATGGCAGGTATTGTACGGAATCGACACTGGCTTTGCCGACTTGATTGATTCGCCGGCGCGTAAAGGTCGATAGTGCGTTTAAGTAACGGCGGGCCCCCTCTGCATAGAGCACGCCCATTGCGAGTGATGACTTACCGGAGCCACTCCGGCCGGTGATCGCAACGAATTCGTTCAGTGGAATATCAATATCGAGATTTTTTAAATTATTGACGTGTGCGCCCCGCACTTGAATGTGGGTCGGTAACGTTGTTTGTGGCATCGTGCACGTCTCCCTTCATGTCACTTTCCATGCTACAACAAAAGTCTCGTTTTGCCTAAAAAAGCGCCGCAATTGTCAGCTGCCCGGACTGGCGGCGAATATGATACACTTAGGCTAATCATTAAATGGGGATATGGGGTGAAGTGTATGTGGAAAAAGGGACGAGTCAACTGGTTGGCCCTGCTGGGATTTCTGGTGGGACTCTGCTGGTGGGCGAGCTTAGCCTTGCCGGCGTCGGCGGATTACGATATCAATCAGTATCATGTTAACGTGGCAATTCAACGCGATGGCAGTGCGAATGTGACACAGACGGTCAATTATCAATTTGATGATGACTATCACGGGGTCTTCAACGTTCAGGATTTACGGGGCATTCAGGGCGCCAAGCTGCAAAAGGTCACCACGCAACTAAACGGTGGCATGGTGATTCCGGCCAGTGCTGGTAATCTTGAGAATAATAATACTTATGAACTAACGCAAAACACCAAGCAGATGCGGGTCAAACTCTATCGGTCGGTACAAGATGGGGACCGCTTGCGGGTGGTTTATCGCTATCAACTTCAAGGTGTCATTACGAACTATGCCGATACGGCGGAATTGAACTGGAAAGTCATTGGTAGCGGCTGGGACGTGCCATTAGAAAATGTCAAAATCGTGATTCAGTTGCCGGCTAAAAACGTGCAGGCCTTGCAAGCATGGACACATGGTCCGTTGAGCGGACAGACGACGGTCAATCGCCAGGCTGGGCGGGTCACGATGACGTTGAAACACAATCCGGCCAACCAGTTTGTTGAAAGTCACCTTCTATTTCCAACGACGGTCACCAGCGCCAATGCACGGACGGAAACGACCAAGCGCAAGGCGGCCGTGCAGCAGCAAGAAGCCAAGTTGGCGCAGGAAGCTAATGCTAAACGGCGGCGTAATCGGCTGATTAGACAGGTGGCTTTTGGTGTCGCGGTCGTTGCGTGGTTAGTGGCGATAGCCGGTTATAGTTGGTGGTTTGTGCGTCACCCGGCCAAGCGTCATCAGCAGCCGATTCCAATCAATCACTCGTTTGAGGTGCCACCAGTGACGCCGGCTGTTGCGGAATCACTATGGGCACAAAAATCACCGAATACGGATGCCTTGACGGCTGAAATTTTACGTGCAGCGGCTGAGCGGGAACTTACGATTGAGACGCTTGAAGGGAAGCGGCGCCCAGATGTGCAGTTGACCCAGTTAAAACCAGTCACGAACTCATTTCTAGCACATTGTTTTGACAAAGTTGCGGTCGACGGTCACTTCAAACTGACCGACCTTAAAAAGTATGGCAAACGAGACAAAGCTGGACGGCTCGGCAAGTGGTTCAGCAAGTGGCAACGTGAAATCAATCAGACGGTCGCTAGCTTTCAAGATGAAAATAACTATCAGATTCGGAATCGCTGGTTGACGGCGGCAGTCGTGGTCACAATTTTGGGTGGGCTGGCGACAGTTGCCGGCGGATTTGTCAGTGCCACCGCCGCGATGATCATGGCTGGGGTTGCGGTGCTAGCGGCCATTATTTTCTGGGTCAGCTGGCTCGTTCAGCGCAAACGCATCGCCATCAATACTGATGAAGGGTTGGCATTGCGCAACCAGATCAACGGCTTGCGGCGGATGATGAAAGACATCGGTCATTTCAATACAGCCGAAGTCGGTGACCTGATTTTATGGGAGCAATTGTTACCTTATGCGGCTGCCTTTGGACTGGCCAACCAGGTCACCAAGCAGTTAGCCATTGATTTTGGTACGGAAGCGTTGGCGACTGGGATGCTGATCTACTACCCACTGTTTTACGGTTACGGCGGGGTGGACTTTGACCTGTCTGGTGCCATCAACGACAGCTTTAGTGGCGCCTTGGATGCTTCCGGTAGTGCGAGTTCGCCATCCGGTGGTTCTGGGGGCTTCTCTGGCGGGAGTTCCGGCGGCTTTGGTGGCGGTTCTGGCGGTGGCGCGTTTTAATGAAAAAAGCCTTGTACTTTGCGGCTAATACCGGTAATCTAAGGGTTGGAAAAGGCTTACACGGAATGGATGATTAGTGATGACGATAAAATTGGTAGCAACGGATATGGATGGGACATTTTTGAACGACCGCGGGGAGTATGACCAAAAGCGGTTTGCGAAGGATTACGCGGCTTTACGGCAACGTGGAATCCAGTTTGTGATTGCCAGCGGACATCAAGCGGCTGAACTCGCGACGACTTTTAGCGACTATCCGGATATGTGGATGATTGGTGGTAACGGTGCAGAATTATGGCAACGGGCAGCTGGACTAACAGCGACGACGTTTAGTCCGACCGCGACGCAGCAAATTTTGACGGCGCTATCGGCGTATGACGACTTACAGATCGCGCTCTGTGGCACTGAGACGGTCCACGTGCTCAAGTATGCGGACCCCCAGTTCGTTGCCAATATGCAGCAGTACTACTATCGGGTCGCGACTTGCGATGACCTGATGGCAGTGACGGATCCCGTGGTGAAGTTCGATATTATCTGTCCGCCGGCGCTGACGGATCAGCTCGTCTATGAGTTGACGCCCAAACTGGCCGGAATTGCGGTGCCAGCATCGGGCGGCCAGGGGAGCTTAGACTTGATTCAACCTGGTATGCATAAGGGCCGAGCGCTCAAACAATTGGGTGCCCAACTGGGTATCACGGCGGATGAAATGTTGGTCTTCGGTGATGGGACGAATGACTTAGAGATGTTCCACTACGCGGGGCACGCGGTCGCGATGCACAACGCGCCAGCAAACGTGCGTGCTAATGCGACAGCGGTCACTGGCACCAACATTGATAATGGGGTGCTGGATTATATTGAGAAACACTTGTTATCCTGATGATGTTATCCTTATTTAAAACGGTTGGCGTGCTCATCGAAGTGGCATTCGGAAGCTGTAAACGGGGCCGCTTGTTGGTGGCTGAGGGGCGCGCCAGTCGCGTCGACGAGGACCACTGGGTTTTCGTGAAATGTCGGACTTAGTAAGGTCAACGATGTAAATTCATGCTGATTTTCAGAAAACTAGCCGTGGTTTTAATTGCCAAAGCAGTTGTAAGCATGCTAGAATTGTATTCATATAATTAACGACGCAGAGGTCTGGAAGGTTCACTTAATTCCGACCTCTTTTCTATCGGACAATTTCAATCATAAAAAGAAGAGGTAATGCAATGCTCACCGTAAGTAATGTTAGTATGCAGTTTTCAACACGTAAGCTTTATGAAGCTGTTAATTTAAAATTCACGCCGGGAAACTGCTACGGCGTTATTGGCGCAAATGGCGCGGGTAAGTCCACATTTTTGAAAATTTTGGAAGGTAAACTTCAGCCGACGACCGGGACTGTCTCAATGGGCCCCAACGAACGGATGTCTAGCTTGAACCAAAACCACTTTGCCTTTGAAGATGAAGAAGTCTTATCAACGGTGATCCGTGGGCATGAAAAGTTGTATGAGATCATGACTGAAAAGGATGCCCTATATGCCAAGCCGGATTTTAGCGATGAAGATGGGATTCGGGCGGCTGAATTAGAAGGCGAATTTGCCGAAATGGACGGTTGGAACGCGGAATCTGAAGCCGACCAACTCTTGCAGAACCTCGGTATCGATGAATCGATGCAACATTTAAAGATGAGCGAGTTAACGGAACCTCAAAAAGTGAAGGTATTGTTGGGACAAGCCTTGTTCGGTAACCCGGATGTGCTCTTGTTAGACGAACCGACCAACGGGTTAGACGTGCAGTCGATCAGTTGGCTGGAAGACTTCTTAGCCGGCTATCAGAACACCGTTATCGTGGTTTCCCATGACCGTCACTTCTTGAACCAAGTTTGTACCCACATGTGTGACGTTGATTTTGGTAAAATCACGTTGTTTGTCGGGAACTATGATTTTTGGATGGAATCCAGTCAGTTGGCTGCTAAGCTGCAGGCGAACGCCAACGCGAAGAAGGCTGACCAGATCAAGGAGTTGCAAGAATTCGTGGCGCGGTTTAGTGCGAATGCCTCGAAATCCAAACAAGCAACTTCCCGTAAGAAGCAGTTGGAAAAGATCACGCTGGATGATATCAAACCATCGTCACGGAAATATCCATTCATCAAATTCACGCCAGAACGTGAGATTGGCAATGATTTGGTCCGGGTCGAGAACGTTTCAAAATCAATTGAAGGCGTTAAGATTCTTGACAATATTAGTTTTACCTTACGACCAAATGAGAAGACGGCCTTAATCAGCCGCAACGACTTGGCGACGACCACGCTGATGCAAATCATTGCCGGTGCCATGGAACCAGATAGTGGTACCGTGACTTGGGGCCAAACGACGTCACGGACTTACTTGCCAAAGGATATCAATGAAGAATACGCCGGTAACGATATGCCGATTATCGACTGGCTGCGGCAATTCGCTTCCAAGGAAGAGAGCGACAATACGTTCTTACGCGGCTTCTTAGGGAAGATGCTATTCTCAGGGACCGATGTGGAACGCAACGTCAGCGTGCTCTCCGGTGGTGAAAAAGTGCGGGGAATGTTGTCTAAGATGATGTTAAGTCGGGCCAACGTCTTGTTACTCGACGATCCCACTAACCACTTGGACTTGGAATCAATCACCGCACTGAACGACAGCTTGATCGACTTTAAGGGCGCCATTATCTTCACGTCCCATGACCACGAATTCATCCAAACGATTGCCGACCACATTGTTGAAGTCAGCGCGAAGGGTGTCGTTGACCGCGGCGACACGACTTACGATGAATACTTGGCCCATGAGACGACGCAGGGGCGGGTTCAAGACCTGTACTAAACTCGATGTCAAATGATGGCACTGATTGAGGACGGACCCGTGTTTGAAAGCGGGGCTGATCTGCAGTCGCGCACCAATTTAAGACGGTGACAATCGGTCTATAATTAAATTGATCGATCGATGCGCACAATTTTATTAAACAAAATGACATGAGACAATCCCGCAATCTGTTATGATTAATGCATATCAGATTGGGGGATTTTTTAATGGCGCCAGAAATTGAACAATTATTACGCCGCTGGTACGTCGGCCAGTTGCTCGTCTTGTTTGTGGCGGGCTTGGTGCAATTATTTGTCACCAACAACGGCTTTTTCTTTCCCGCTGGTGGGATGGTCCTGCTGGTCTGGGGGCTGTTTGCCTGGTGGCCGGTGGCTGAGGACGACCAAGAACAGTGGTGGCGATTGCGCCACGTGAACTATTACGTCCAAACGGTTTTGCAATTTACATTATTTCCAGTGTTGTTGGCAAATCTGCTGGCTTTGCTGAGTCAGGTCTCCTGGTTAGACGAACAGGGCCTGATTGCCGTGGGCTTGGCCTATTTGCTGGTGATGTTTGTTCCGGTCGCATTTGTGGTCACGCGTCCAATTGAATCCGTGATTGGACGAATTGCGGTGCTGATCACCGCAATCTTTAGTGGCGTCGTTAGTGCACATTCAACGTTTTTACTGTTACCGATTCTAAAAGCACCGGCAGTCTTTGAGATGGTCAGTGATACGGGTATTTTAGGGGCCTTTGGATTTGTCATCACGATTTGGGTGTTGATGCGCGCTTGGGGCCTCAAAGGACCAACGGCGCGATTTAATCGGCATGCTCAGGCCGGCCTGATTGGCTTGATCATGATAGTCGGGGCCGCTTTTAGTCTCTGGAATGCGTTTAGTGCTGGCGGGTCGTGGGCAACGACGTTCATTCATTGGGACTTTCGGCTGCGTTCGGCAACTTGGCAGATGTTTCTGAGTGGTTTAGAACCTGGTATTGCGGAAGAATGGCTATATCGCTTTGCCGTCTTGACCTTATTGTTGCAGGCCTTCCGTCACCGTAAACATCAACTGGACTGGGCAGTCTGGCTGAGTGGTGGCCTATTTGGACTGTGGCATATCACCAATGTCTTTGCCGGCCAACCACTTTCAGCGACCATCGAGCAGATGATTTTTGCGGCTACGCTGGGGTGGTTCTTAGCCATCGCTTATTTGTATTCCGGTAGCATTTTGTTGCCAATGGCGATTCATGCTGCGATTGATGTCTTAAGCATGATGGCCTCTGGCAGCCAAACGATGGTGAAACCGGACGCGTTTGAATGGCAGACGATTGGGTTCACCGTCATTATCTTTGTTGGCCTGACCATCTATTTCTTGACCGGGTCCCGCCGACAGGTCATGCAGGAGCGCGTGAATCAACGGTTGATGTGAGTGCCGGTTAAGCTGGTCATTCGGAATTCGGCAGTTGCGGTTTGTTCGTGAAAACGGGGCAAGTACTTCTTGACCAAATGTGGAAAGACTTGTTAGACCTAATTTTGGCTGGTTTAGACCAGTTGTAACATTTTTGTAATCTTCGTGTTATCCAAACGCAATGCAAGCTCGCTATACTGAGGACAGAGTTATGGGAAACATACATACGCTTTGTCTGCGGGTTCAGGTTGGGAGCCGGATCGATTTACTTTGTCAGGACATTATGAATAAGCAATTATTGATAATGATAAGTAGCTCAGTTAGTTGAATCACAACGTGTGACAAGCATTAATACCTCTCGGGATGGGCTGGGTCCATGACGAGGCACATACACAATGGCAAGCATGAGTTTGCAGGTCGATCATAGTAAGGGACGGTTGGTTACCGGCCCTTTTTTTGTGCGACGAAATTTTGAGGACGGATTTAGGAGGACAAGATGGAATCACAACATAAAACGCTGGCACGGCTGTTACAGGCAGACTTGGTTCCAATTGCGCACGTCTCATTCAATCAGATGTATACCGGTTATAGTCGTCGCTACGGTACTGTGATTTTTGTTAAAGTTTTTGGCCCAGACCGTGAACGTAAATTTAGAACTGAGCAGCAAGTGACCGCACAGCTCACAAACCGAGTCTTAGCTGGTTTTCAATTAGCAAGTCACGAGTGGGTATTGGTGTTACGTGATTGGCAACTAACGCCTGTACCGAAAACGTTGACTCCGGCGCTCGTTTACCAAATGGGCTGGCTAGTCTCTCAGTTTCATCGTGCAGTCCAGCTTCCGACAATCCAAAATCTGATGCCAGTTCTGGATTTCGATGGGATGGTGGCTCGAGTCGATCGGTTAGAGACTAGTCCTCATTACAGTGAACTAGTGACTCTATTACAGTACTTCCTTGACCGCCAGACGATGCTTAGAAGGGCACTAGCACAGCAACCAGTCGTGACCTTACATGGGGATATGGGTACTCGTAACTTTCGCTACCATCACGGTCAACTAGTCCTGATTGATTTTGAACGTGCTCGGCGCGGATACGCGCTCGAAGATTGTTTAAAATTCTTTTTTGAGGATCTTCAGCAACGTTCTGTTCTGATCCAAGCGTTTTGGGCAGGTTATGGCGCAGATTTGCAAATGCCGCCATTAGTGAAGCAGTGGTTACTGTTACAGTGTAGTACTGGAATATTCACGTACGTCAACCAGATTGCCGACCCCAGTTTTGAAGCTGTCGGAGTTGAGATGCTGGCACAGGTTACCTTACCAAATCACTAAGGCTGGAACGAATTAGTTTACATTAGCAAGTAAATTATTATAATTAACCCATCAATAATAATTTGGGGATGAAATTTTGGCACAGTTTGAAACGGAACGGTTGATATTACGACCAATGACAACTGCGGATCATGATGTGTTGGCGGACATGATTTTTGATCCACAGGTCGTTGCCTATCTACGTTATCGACGGGTTCAGAGCGTGGACGCGTTCGAGCAAGTATTCACGGATCACTTTTTGGCGGACAGGACTCGAGTCTTCGGTATCGAGCGGCGTCGTGATCATCAATTGATTGGTTTTTATGAATTCCATGATGCCGAGGCTGGCGGCGAATTGACCTATGCGTTGCGACCAGATGCGTGGGGTCAAGGCTACGTCGCCGAAGCCGGCAATCGCTTGATGGGATACGGCTTTGAAACGCTGAATTATCAGACTATCGAGGCTCATTATGCGAGTGTTAACCCTAATTCTGGTCGGGTGATGGCCAAGATGGGCATGCAGGATGCCGGTGAATTGCACACTTTCACGAGTGACCGTGGTGAACTCATTCACGTCATGCGGTATGTTTTGACCAAACAGGCCTGGCAACGGCTTAGCGCTTAAGCGATAGCCTAGCGATACTAATTGAATCATGATTGAAATACAGCGACTAGTGACTTCGGGCAGAAGCAACGGTGGCTGTTTTTTGTGCTTCGGATAAGTTGCGGTGCAATACTAGCTCAATTAAGAAAGTGATGATTGTCGTTGCCTACTAATTAGCGTATTCTTAGAAAAACACCAGATTTAAAATTGACGTGCAGCGGATAAAAATACTTAAGGACGTGAGCAAATGGCGGCAACAATTACGATTCGACCGGTACAACCAACGGAACTGACTACTTTATGGCAACTCGGATTCAGCGACCCCGAGGCGGCCTGGACGCAATGGAATGGCCCTTATTTTCATGACCAGTTACCGACCCAGCACGATTTTGAAACGATTATTGGGCCACGAGACTGGCTGATTCGGCAACATAATTGGGTAATTACGCGTGATGATCAAATCGTGGGTAGCGTCAATTGGCACTTTGTGGATGGTGATTTGCAGCGGTGGTTGGAAGTCGGCATCACGATTTATGACCAAGCACATTGGGGTGAACACATTGGTCGAATCGCGTTGACGCAATGGCTGGCGCATTTGTTTGCTGAAGTCACAACACTCCCACACATTGGTCTAACGACTTGGTCCGGTAATCTGCGCATGATGCACGTTGCAGAAGCGATTGGGTTGAAGCAAGAGGCACGAATCCCGCAAGTGCGCTTTTGGCAAGGCCGGTATTATGATTCGGTTAAGTACGGGATATTACGTACGGATTGGCAGGCTAAATAATTAAAGAAAACATTTGTTCCCCTATCAAAAGTACGGTATGATATTAGTGTACTTAAAAAAGATAGGGTGGAAGAGAAATTATGATTAAATTAATGCGGCGCGTTGGCATAGCGGGTCTCTTAAGTTTGACGCTCTTACTCGGGGGCTGTCAATTAACGACGGGTACGAGTTCGACGTCATCGAGTGAATCGACGGCAACTTCTTCACAGACGACGGGGAACGGCAATACGCAACAAACCTATCAACAACTCGCCAAAATGACGTATAAATCAGGCGGGGCGGCGGCCATTAAGGTCAATAGTGGCAAGAGTACCTTGGCGGCAAGTCAGTGGAAGAAGTCCAAAATTGATTATGGTAATTTGGATTCTTTGAATAGAACGACGACGGATACGGCTTATTTGAGTAAGGCTAATTTAGGTCGTTCAGAAGGCCGGACTGCTCAGACTTGGAGTCCAACGGGCTGGCATAATCAGCCAATTACGGTGAACGGCAAGCGGGTTTATCCACAAAATCGTGGCCACTTGATTGCGTACACGTTATCCTTCAATTTGACTTCCGACGGTCAATATCGTTCTGGTGAGGATGGCAGTCTGGATAATCCCAAGAACCTGGCAACCCAGACGGCTTACTCCAATCAGAAAACGATGCAGATTTACGAGGATCAAGTTCGGACGGCACTGGAACAAGGTAAGAAAGTCATTTACCGCGTGACGACTGTCTTTCGGGGCAATGAACTGATGCCACGTGGTTATTGGTCACAGGCGATTTCAACGGACGGTAGCGTCAACTTCAATGTTTATATCTGGAACGTTGAACCGGGTGTTAGCTTCGATTACGCGACCGGCCGGGGCAAGGCCGATAGCAGCATGCAAGTTGCGGGCGCCGATAAGGTCAACAGTAGCCAGAACACGAACGCGAGTCGGTATTCGCAATCAACGACTACGACGAAGCAGGTTGAGCGTGAGTTAGTAAAGTATGGTTATAAATACGTCAAAAAAGCGCTGAACTAGGCGTGGAGACGGACTTCAAGCCCTGTGTGACGGGCATAGTGCTTTTTGATTACAACCCATCAATACAACAGTTTTCACGATGTGTTGTGTTTTGCGACAATCTGATTAAACTAGGACTGGCAAAGTTTGGGTGAGCGGTTATACTGTAGTTATTCGAGTTACTTAACCGCCGTTAATTTGCTGATGTATCTGTCATTATTAACAAGTAACGCGATGTCTCAAATCATGGGGCCTTCCCAAACACCTGTGATTTTCCATACAACGGCCCCGGCTCCCAACCGGGCGTTGCTATCAATCGTTATGATTGCTAGTACTAATTACCCTTGGAAACGTCTGACTGCGTGGTCAGGCGTTTTTTTGTGGCAATTTAATCGAAAGCAAATGATATTGCAGCGGCACTGACTGTTCGTGAAATGACGGTGAGTGCACCTTTGCCAGCAGACGAGTGTTCATTTAATTTGTCCCAAATCGCGACAGATTTTCAAGTTTGTCGCGTTTGTCGACAAACGGAATTTAGGTGTTGCAAACGGATTCAAATAGTTTTATCATTGATACATTCGAACATTAGAATATAAGAATATAGGAGGCTACTAGCATGGTTAGTAGTGAAGAAGCACTACAAGAATTTCGGGAAACGATTCCGATTTTTGAAGTTTTAGCGGATGAACGTCGTCAGCAGATTATGATTGAGCTGTCACAGCACGCGAAGGGCATGACTGTTGGTGAGCTGACTGAGCGGATGCACATTTCTCAGCCGGCAGTGTCACATCAGCTGAAGACTTTGAGAGAGCGACACTTTGTCGCCGTCGAACACCAGGGGACTCGTAATTATTATCGGGTGACGTTTGACGCGCCATTGACGCAGGTCGAGCATTTGATTCATACGCTCAAAGCGGATCTAGAATTGAAACCGTACTTGCACTAAACTGAATGAACGCCAGCAATCGTTGCACGGGGATGCAGCGGTGTTTTTATGGCAACTATATTCTTCTATTCGAATATAAGAATTTAAAAAACGGGGTGATGGGTATTTCAATTCGTACGGAGCTGGATTTACAGCGAGCGATGTACCAATTGTTGGAGCAACGTTCAATCTCACAAATAACGGTTGAGCAAATATGTAAGCAGGCATTTATACATCGCAGTAGTTTTTATCGATACTATACCGATAAATTTGATTTACTTCGGCAGATGGTCATGCACACGTTAGACGAGTTACTGGCAGTTGAACGGACAGATACGATGGGTTCCACCATCATGTCCGCGTTTATCGGCACCCACACGCAGGTGCTTCGCCACTTATTGGTGACGAACAACGAAGGCGACAATACGCGTTCACAGCAGGTGATCAACGACTGTTTTGTCACAGTCGCTCAGTCCGGGGCTGATGATCGGGTGTTCGCCATGATTCGCGACTCCCAACATCCAGATCTGACGGCGTACCTTGTCAGCGGTGTGATAACGAGCATTGTTCAGTGGCTCAATAACGGTCATCGCGATGGTCAGGCGGCCAGCACGCAAGCGATGATTCAAGAGACGCTTGCAACGGTATTCTCGCTCGAGCAGCATATGCATTAATTATTTGAAGGAAGGTTTCAGGTTGTGAAAATGATACGCGACGAATGGCGGTCAATTCGTCATAGCAAAATACTATGGATTTCAGTTTCAGTCATGATTTTGATCCCATTCCTATACAGCATCTTCTTCTTGAAGTCAGTATGGGATCCATATGGGGATACGCAAAACTTACCAGTTGCAGTCGTTAACCAAGATAAGTCAGTGAACTATCAAGGCCAAAAATTTGCAGTTGGTAAGCAAATGGTAACCAATTTAAAGAAAAACGACGATTTGGAATGGCACTTCGTTTCAGCCAAACAGGCACAACAAGGGCTCAAAAATCGGAAGTATTATACGGTCGTCACGATTCCAAGTGACTTCTCAAAGAATGCAACGACCATGACGGATACGCATCCGAAAAAGATGAACTTGCATTATGAGACTAACGAATCACTCAACTACATTGCGAAAGTTATTACCGATACCGGCGTTTCGCGTGTCAACAAGAGTATTCGCGCCGAAGTCACTAAGGCTTATGCGTTAGCCATTTTTAAGAAGATTCGAACCGCTGGCGACGGCTATCAAAAAGCAGCTGATGGCGCAACCAAGCTCAAAGATGGTGGCGTTGAACTCCAAGACGGTTTGACGACGTATACCACCGGGGTCCATACGTTGAAGGACGGGACCACTGAGCTGAATACGAAGGTCCAACAACTACCCGCTGGAATCGCAAAGTTAGCAGATGGCGGTAGTGCTTTGAAGACCGGTCTGGATACTTTGAATAGTAAGACCGGGGCACTAGCTAGTGGTGTCAGTCAGTTGAAGGACGGTTCTGGGCAAGTGACTAATGGGCTTGGAACGCTGAATGGTAAGACTGGGGCGTTGGCTAGTGGCGTGAGTCAGTTGGCGAATGGCTCTGGACAAGTTACTGCTGGGCTGTATACGCTGAATGGTAAGACCGGGGAGCTGGCCAGTGGTGTTAGTCAGTTGAAGGACGGTTCTGGGCAGGTGACAACCGGGTTGATTACCTTGCAAGGAAAAGTGGTTCCAATGGTCAGTGGTGTCAATCAACTGACTAATGGTTCGACAAAAGTTTCTGATGGCTTGCAACAACTTGGTTCAAAATTACCAAGATTGCAAATTGGGTCACAATCGATTACAGAAGGCCTGTTGAAGCTAGGGACTAATGCCGGAACGTTAGCGGATGGCGTTAAATTATTGACAGATGGTTCAGGCGAGGTCACCACTGGATTAGAAAAGTTAAACGGCCAAACGGGAACAATTAGCAAAGCAACTGATGATTTAGCAAACGGCTCAAAACAGGTTAAAGTCGGTGTTGCCACATATACGAATGGTGTTTATAAGCTGACGACTGGGTTGACGAAAATGAATAGTCAAACGGGAGAATTAACTAATAGTGTTTCGCAACTTTCAGATGGTTCGACAAAGTTGGCTAGTGGTGTCGCGGATTATACAAAGGGTGTTGATACTGCTAATAATGGTGCGAGCCAGTTGAAGTCAAATACCAGTGACTTAAGCAGTTCAGTTAACGCGTTATCAACCGGTGCTCAGACAGTAAATTCGAGCGTTAGTGATCTACAAACAAATAGTGCTAAGATTTCTGATGGGTTGAATCAGTTGTCAGAAGCGGCCACTGATTCCGCAACCAAAACGAAGATTGAAGCCTTAAAGACTGAAATGGCACAGTTTGAGCAGGCGTTGACAGCAAGTCAAAAAGAAATTGCCGCTAATAACAAAAACAGTAGTAATAGCGATGCATTAAATACTGCACTGAAGTCGTTATCAACGAATGTGGATGCTCTAAACACTTCCAATTCGACCACGCAAACTGATATTACGTCACAAATAAACAGTAAAATCGACGGTCTCAAGTCATCACAGAACCTGACTGATGCCCAGGTTGCTGCGATTAAAGCGAGTCTAAAGGATGTTGGACAGAGCACGACGACTAATGATAATGCACAACAAGTTCAGAACGTGAAGAGTAGTCTATCAAAGGTAGAATCATTAGTTGCAGAGAATAGCTCAGCAACCAGTAATTCAAACGCAGACTTAGTAACTGAATATGGGAAAATCGAAGCTGGGATGAATGCCATCATCTCAGATATTAATTCCACGACTTCGGGAATTAGTCAGTTTGCTAATGGCTCTCAACAAATAACCGATGGATTGAAGACATTGCAAACTGGTACAGCTGGGTTAAGCAGTGGATTGGCACAATTGAATGAGAAAGTTCCCGGATTGGTGAGCGGCATTGAATCGTTGTCAACGGGTACAAGTGCATTGACCACACAGTCAGCTAATCTTAACAAAGGCGCAAGCGACTTGAATAATGGTCTTTCCAAGCTTAACGACACTGTCCCAACTATTACTGGTGCAATTGGTCAATTAAGTAACGGTGGAGAACAACTGAATGCCCGCTCAACTGATTTGAATAAAGGAACGACGCAACTGGCAACCGGTGCTTCAGTGCTAAATGGCAAAATTCCAACACTGGTTTCAGGTGTTGAACAGTTGTTTAGTGGCTCTCAAACTGTTACAGGTGGCTTGAAGACCGTCAACGGTAACGTTCCCGCGATGATCACTGGTATCAATCAATTGAAAGCTGGTTCTCAAGCAGTTACCGATGGTGTTGGTACGACACGGGATGCAGTCGGTAAACTACAAGTCGGATCTAACCAAATCACGACTGGCTTGGTAAAGATGAATGGTCAAGTTCCTCAGTTAGTAAGTGGTGTGCAACAATTGAAAGATGGTTCTAGTAAGGTCACAAATGGCTTAGTTACCCTTAATGGTCAAGTGCCAGTTCTTACGAGTGCAGTGCAACAACTCTTTGCTGGTTCAAGTCAAGTTACTAATGGCTTAGTCACATTGAATGGTCAGGTACCTGTTCTAGTAAGTGGTGTGCAACAACTTTACGCTGGTTCAAGCCAAGTCACAAACGGTTTAGTCACATTGAACGGCCAAGTCCCAGTCCTAGTAAGTGGTGTGCAACAACTTGATACCGGTGCCGGTCAGTTAAATAGTGGCTTGCAAACATTGCAAGGTAGCACCGGGCAATTGACGAGTGGCGTTAGTCAACTAAATGACGGTGCCACCCAGCTTGATAACAACTCCGCCAAACTCTTATCAGGGACGAAGCAGCTCAAGGATGGTAACAAGACGCTCGCCACTTCCTTACAAGAGGGGGCGGATCAAGTTAACGCAACGCCATTAAAGAACGCGAATGCGAAAATGATGGCAGCGCCAACCAAGACGTCTTACAAAGACTATACGCACGTACCAAATTATGGTCACGCGTTAGCACCTTACGTTCTGTCATTGGCGCTCTATGTTGGGGCAATCGTCTTCAACTTCGCTTATCCAATTCGGCGGATTGCGGATGATGATGGTACGCCAACGCAATGGTTCTGGAGTAAAGTGGCCGTTGGTGGTCCCGTGGCACTTGCCATGGCGGTCATCGAAGCGACGGTATTACTTGTCGCTGGTTTGAAACCAATCAGTGTGCCAGAATACTACTTGACGGCAATCATGATTGCATTTGCGTCAATGTTCCTGGTCATGTTCTTATCGATGCTATTCGATAACCCAGGACGGTTTGTCGCGATGGTTATCTTGATGCTACAACTTGGTGGTTCTGGTGGGACCTTCCCAATGGAAATTACCAACAAGTTCTTCAACGTTATTCACCCATACTTGCCATTAACGTACTCGATTCAAGCGTTCCGGCAAGCATTGACAGGTGGTTGGGGCAATGGCATTTTCTGGTCATCAATCGTTGTCTTAGCAGGAATTACGATCGTGTCGTTAGGATTACTATGGGCTTCCATGGTCTTCCTGAAACAACACGATATGCAAGAACCCGCTGAGGCTGAAATTCAGATGAAAGCTGGTAAGTAATTACTGGTGATTTAAAATTATCGCGCTTCCAAGACGAAAAATCGCGTCTTAGGGGCGTGATTTTTCGTCTTAGAAGCCTTTAACCTAAAATTTCGTAGATGCTTTTTGGCTACATTTAAAGAAATTTGATTGTAGTTAAAAGCAGCTGTATCCCGCTCATTTGTTAATCACTATAAAAAACGGTTGTGACTTGGGACTAGCCTAATGTTAAGATTACAAGATGGATATTTTGAGGCGGATAAATGAGTAATTTAAATAAGCAATAATGACTAACGCGTTGAAACGTGATCTTTGAACTCGTGAAAGTTGATAGTCTGATTGCTGTGGAGGTGTAATAGAATATGTCTGAGTATGATCAACTAAAATTTCAAAGCTTTGGGTCAGGACGGTGTGTGCTCGTTTTCTTACATGGCTTTCCGCTGAATTCGAAATCGTTAATAAATAATTTTGAGCCTTATTTTGGTGAATCACAACAATTTACAAGAGTATATATAGATCTGCCTGGAATGGGCAAATCTCGCAATGTTTTATCAGATGACTCTGATCAAACTGTAGAAATGATTGTAAAGTTATTACAGGTTTTATTTTCGAATCGCCAATTAATTGTTATTGGAAATTCATACGGGTGTTATTTGGGTATCGGACTTTTAAAGAGCAGCTTGAACATAAGCGGGTTATTTTTGATTGCTCCAATGTTAATCCCTGATAAAGATCGTCGAAATGTCGAACATTTGGAGCATGCGTTGGTCACATTTCGAGAGGATTCAGATGAATATCAAGCTTTTTCGAGCACTAACTGTTTTTTGACGAAAGAGAAGTTCAACCTCTTCAAAGACGTTATTGACACGCCAATGCGTGAGAACCAAAGTAGATATTTTGCGCGTTTCGAAAAAAATAGTTATGCGTTTGTGAAAAATAATATTGAAATTACAGGGGATGTCCCAATCTGTATAATTGCTGGATTGTATGACAATATTGTGGGATATAAGGATTCAAAAAAATATGCACAGCAACATGAGAACGTCAATATTAAGGTAATCAATAATGCTGGTCATAATATACTGATTGATAGACCCGAATGCGTCGTGTCTTCTTTTAGGGACTTCTTACGGAATATACCAAGTCGTTAATATGAATTTACATTGTGTAAGGAAGTCAAACGGAGCGTTTATTCTCACTTTGAGGATGGCTAAATTGAGCCGGGAGAGTGTATAACAATTGAAGAAGGCAACCAGTTGCTTCAAACCCCCATATTGACAGGTTAATTATGCGTTCTAATATTCAAAAGTCGTTATTCTTGTCCACCAACTCTTTTTTCACCCTAAAGTAATTGCTATTTGAAAATTGCGCGGTACGATTTCAATATCAATTACTTCGAGATGACGGATAACAAATCCAAGTTACGAAGAGGCCGAATTGCCAGAGGTTGGCCTAGCCGTAACGATGGGGAATCAGAACCGGATTGAACTTAACAGAAACGTGGTGGGGCTTATGGATGAAGAGGCAGAATATTTTTTCCAGTTGATTGATCAGGCTTATGCCGAAAATCTAGAGAATCAGCCTAGTGGATATAAAAAGTGTTTGCTCAAGGCAGCAACGGATTTAAGCAATGGCAAAAGCGTCATCAAGGTTGCCACTGATATCTATCTGACTTGTCAAAAGGATTGTATCGTTCCGATGGGATTGCCACCGAAAAACCGAATGCTGCATGGCTTTATCCACGACAAGCTAAAATCACTCAGTCAAAAAGAGCTGCGCAACTTGAATATTGGACATGGTTTGATTGCCACTCATTTTACATTTGGGCCGTTTCTATAGCCTTTTCGATAAGACTCAATCAATCAAAACTCATACGACACAAAAGCCCAGGTCAGCGAATGACCTGGGCTTTTGTGTCGTATTATTAGTAATTTTATCTGACCGGTTCGTGTTAATGTTGGGCTGCTTCCAACCGCTTGACGCGCAAGACGCTGGCTAAAATGGCGATAGCCAAGATGAATAACAGGATGAAATCCAACTTGCTACCCATCACCGTGCCAGTGACCGTCGTATGATGAATTTCATAGCCGGAAATTACGGCGGACATAATACTGGTCCCGATTGAGCCAGCATACTGTTGCATCATACTGAACATGGAGTTCTGGTCTGACTTTTGCGGTAACGGCACGCGGGTACTACCATCTGAAATTGCGGTCCCAAAGCCGGTGTTAAAGCCGATTCGGAGCAACGCATAAATTGAGGCGATCAAGACGACGGTGAAGTGGTCGGTGGTCAACCAGAATAGGATGAGGGCGACACTGGCCATGATCGCACTGAAGGTCAGCAGCATCGTCGGACCTTGCTTGTCATAAATCTTACCCGCAATTGGACCGGTGATGGCCCCCACGATGGCACCGGGCAACATCATCAAGCCAGCCATCATCGCCGAGGCGCCGAGCACCGTTTGGGCGAATAGTGGTAAGACAAATGATAAGCCGATGTTGATAAATTGCAGGCCAAAGTAGTTGAACAGGCGGAGGCGTAATACGGGCAGTTTTAAAATCGAATAATCGATCAGCTTACGACGACCCTTGAGTGCGTATGTGACCATGATGGCAATCATCACAATACTCCAGAGGCACCAGCCACCAAAGTTCAGTGACAACCAACCGTGCGTTCCGGCGTTGTTGAATGTAAATAACAGACTAGTGAACGTCACGGCTAAGAGGAAGGCACCCAGAAAGTCGAACTTCTTGTCACCAACGCCGAGCGCCTCACCGGAAATGTTGATGGCGCCAAGAATGGCCAGCAACGCTAAAATCGGAACGATGCCCACGAAAATAGCGCGCCATGACCAGATACTCGTCAGGACACCACCGTATGTCGGTCCTAACGCCGGGGCTAGCGACACGATCACACTCGCCATTCCCGTGTAAGTTCCGAGCTTGCTCCGCGGGACGTTAGTAAAAATCAGCTGGAACATTAATGGAATCGAGATCCCCGTCGCAATTGCTTGTAAGAGCCGACCGGTCAATAACACCGGAAAGCTGGGGGCAATCCAGCAGAGAATCCCGCCGAGAAGACAAACGAGGGCGGCAAATAAGAAGAGGGGCTTCGGGTTGAAGCGTTTCAACACATATGCGGTGGTACTCATGACGATGGTGGTCAATAATAAGTAGCCGGTCGTCAACCACTGAACGGTATCGAGCGAGACGCCCATCGTTTTGATCAACGTGGGAAACGTCACGTTCATGGAAGTTTCCACGAGGATACCGACAAATGAGAGCAGGCCAACGGATAGGATGGCGAGCTTCGTTTTTAAAGTAACGGTACTTGGTTCAGACACAATTAAACACTCCTTAATCGATAATTGGCGTATTTTGGACAGCTCACCAAGCCCAATCGGACATGTAGTCAAGCCTGTTAAGTAAGTACTCACGCGACTTGACCAGTCATGCCGGTGATGGCCGATGGGCGCGATATTCGGTCAAAATGTTCGCTCAACTGCCGCTGACCATCACCGAATGGCGCTCAAGAATCCACCGCCTGCGAGTGCCGTCAATGTGCTGCGCGACGGTGGAATTTGACCATATAAAAGGACGATCGCCTGGACCGTCCCGTTAGAACGTGTTTAGAATCTTTTCAAGAGTATTCGCAGGAAGGCTAAGCTAATCATCATCTTACTGGTGTTCAGCTTTCGCTCACAATTGCGCCAGAGGCGCCGATATTTTCCTAG
>NZ_JAMSKY010000070.1:0-430 GCF_023806745.1 Lactiplantibacillus sp. B652
GCCGTTGGCGTACGCCATGTTCAGGTAGATCATTCAAGGAGAAACCAATTCTCCCCTGATTTAGCCAATTATAAATAGATTTAGTAGCTAGTTTAAATTCGTGAGCAATCATTCCTGATGACCAGCTTAGACGTAAATGGTTGAGAATTTTTTGCTTTAACTCATCGCTCAGCTTAGTTTTCCGACCACATCGTGATCGCTTGTATTTGGCATCTGTTTGTGCTAATTCAGCCTGATAAGGTTGACATCGAGATAATTCATAAGAAATTGTTGACGGTGATCGGTTCAGCCGAACGCCCATTTGGATATTGGGCAGCCCTAGTTCACAAAAGGTTTCGATTTTAATTCGTTCGGAATAGGTTATACTAGACAAAAGATCAGCTCCTAAAAGATGGGTTTGTGGTAAACACCATTTTAAAGGAAGCTGATC
>NZ_JAMSKY010000071.1:0-421 GCF_023806745.1 Lactiplantibacillus sp. B652
TGAAATTCCGTTCATTACGATTGGGTTGATATCTTTAATCTCAGCATTGGGGAAGCGGGATTCAAAGCCCATATTTTGGAGCGCCTTGTTGGCGTTGTAGTGAACGAATTGTTTAACATCTTCCGCTAACCCAATCGGCGCGTAAACTTCTTCAGTGAACGCAAACTCGTTCTCAAGGAGATCGTCGAGCAACTCATCCATCCACTTTTTGAATGTTTTTTGTTCAGTCGCCGATAGCTCGTTATATCCCAATTGAAATTTGTAGCCGAGGTAAGTACCATGAACAGATTCATCGCGGATCACCAGTTTGATGACTTCAGAAAGATTTGCCAGCTTATTGTTACCACGGTACCAAAGTGGGGTAAAAAAGTTGGTGTAGTACAAAATTCCTTCAAGAAAGACGCTTGCAACTTTCTTTTCA
>NZ_JAMSKY010000072.1:0-417 GCF_023806745.1 Lactiplantibacillus sp. B652
TTGTCACAGGCAAAAATAATCTTAATGTTTAAATTTGCTTCACTTCAATAAAAGACCGGCCTGCTCAAACCCAAGGGTTTTAACGGACCGATCTTTATTTACATTAAGGCATCTTTATTTACTTTGAAAAACTTTTAATTCGCGCGTTTTATAATCAAGTTAGCCAATTAGATCCAGCTAATTGGCTAACTTGATTATAAAACGCGCGAATCTAATTAAATCAGCCTTTTTTATAATCTTTTTTAATTATATTCACATTCGTGATTTCGATAAAAAAACCTTTAAGACGTCAACTTTGTCTTAGAACCTGTCTAATATCTTTTGAGCATCACAATCAAATAAGCTAAAACAACCATTTGGCGACTAGTACTAAGATGTCGTTCGCAATTTTTCCAAAGGCGCCGACATTTATCTAGC
>NZ_JAMSKY010000073.1:0-412 GCF_023806745.1 Lactiplantibacillus sp. B652
CTTGAGAAGGCCACATCACCTGTCGAATCCGTATCCGCGGCGTTTGCAACCACCGTACTTGTCCCTAAAAGTCCAGCAACAACCATTAATCCCAAAACCATTTTTTTCATTACAATCTGCTTCCTTTCAAGTACCTGATTTATTCACAAAGAGCCTCAGCTTTGGTATAGTTAAATTGCTAAACAAAACCACATGAGAGAAGATGGCTCTATATTGAAAACTTTACAATAAATGGCATTAAATTTCAACCGCGCGTTTTATAATCAAGTTAGCCAAATACTTTTAGCTAATTGATAAGGCAAATTCTATAATTAATCCGAACAGAAATTAAAAAGCCCAAAGCAATCACTTACAATGGTAGTAGCTAATTCCAACCAATATAGGGAGTGATTACTTTGGGTACATCTACTTT
>NZ_JAMSKY010000074.1:0-412 GCF_023806745.1 Lactiplantibacillus sp. B652
CTGAACCGATCACCGTCAACAATTTCTTATGAATTATCTCGATGTCAACCTTATCAGGCTGAATTAGCACAAACAGATGCCGAATACAAGCGATCACGATGTGGTCGGAAAACTAAGCTGAGCGATGAGTTAAAGCAAAAAATTCTCAACCATTTACGTCTAAGCTGGTCACCAGGAATGATTGCTCACGAATTTAAACTAGCGACTAAATCTATTTATAATTGGCTAAATCAGGGGAGAATTGGTTTCTCTTTGAATGATCTACCTGAACATGGCGTACGCCAACGGCGTAACCTTGACCAACGATCCAAATATAATCAATCTTTGGGGCGATCAATTGAACAGCGTCCCATGATGATTAATCAACGTAAGCGCATCGGCGATTTTGAACTAGATACAGTCGTTGGTCCTC
>NZ_JAMSKY010000075.1:0-411 GCF_023806745.1 Lactiplantibacillus sp. B652
ACTCAGCGTCATGTGTTGTTGATCAGTTTCATCAGTTTGAGGCAACCGTTGATCCACAAAATTAGTAGCCGCTGCTTGACCAGCCTGAACCGGCTTAACAGGTGTCGTTGATTGGCTTGGGTTAATCGGCTTTATTGGCGTCGTTGGTTGACTTGGGTTAACTGGTTTTGCTGGCATCGTTGGTTGACTTGGGTTAACTGGTTTTGTTGGCGTCGTTGGTTGACTTGGGTTAACTGGTTTTGCTGGCGTCGTTGGTTGACTTGGATTAACTGGTTTTGTTGGCGCATCCTTGGTATAAACCACCGTGAAGTCAAGATCACTAGCGTCACCACTCACAGTTTGTGCCCCAATTTCAGCCTGGTCTGGCGTGTAACCCTTAATAGCTGGGCTAGTTACTGCCGCAAAGCTTTG
>NZ_JAMSKY010000076.1:0-397 GCF_023806745.1 Lactiplantibacillus sp. B652
TGTTCACGATATAACGTCAACATAGCAATGGCTCCTTGACGATCAGACACATTAGCCGTAGTAATGTGAATAGCTTGTGGTAAACCATTGATATCAACTGCTAAATGGCGCTTAATACCGGAAACTTTTTTACCTGCATCATAACCTTTATGCTCAGCAGTATCTGCATTTTTTACGCTTTGGGCATCGATTATAATAAATGTCGTTTTGGCTGAGCGTGATTGTAAATTACGCTGTTGAGCGATAATTTTTTTAAACAGTTATCAAGTAGCGATGCCTCTGTGACAAAAGGCGATGCAGACCAAAGCTTGTAGTAATTATAGACGGAATGCCATTCAGGAAAATCACTTGGAACTTGTCGCCATTGACAACCTGTTTTTAGGACATAGATAATCGC
>NZ_JAMSKY010000077.1:0-383 GCF_023806745.1 Lactiplantibacillus sp. B652
TATCAGGTTTCAACGCACAAAATAAAGAAAGGAGCAGTGAGACACTGTAAACTTTATCGGTAAAAAACAGCATTTTTTAATCGGCAAAAAACGACATTTTCACATCGGCGTTGACATCCATATGGCGACCGCAGGAGATA
The DNA here is from genome assembly GCF_023806745.1 of Lactiplantibacillus sp. B652. Lineage (NCBI taxonomy): Bacteria > Bacillati > Bacillota > Bacilli > Lactobacillales > Lactobacillaceae > Lactiplantibacillus > Lactiplantibacillus sp. B652. The sequence continues at coordinate 141 of NZ_JAMSKY010000077.1, forward strand.
CGGTCGATTATTTACTGTTTATGTTATTTCGTTTTTAACAACAAGTCTAATGAGTGCTCAAGGTTCTGAACATCGGCACTTGTCATATTATCGACGCAATTATTGATATTGCGGGCAATGACCAGTTTCATTGCCTTGTCGATGCTGGACTTGACCGCGGAAAGTTGAACGAGAACGTCGTCGCAAGGGCGGCCCTCATCCATCATCCGCAAGACGCCGTCCAGTTGACCAGCGGAGCGCTTC
>NZ_JAMSKY010000078.1:0-343 GCF_023806745.1 Lactiplantibacillus sp. B652
TTAGATGGCGACCGTAAAGATCCAGCGCGCCACTCAAACGCACTTTATACTGACCGTTAACACCATAGGTCAATTCCGTTGAATCAGCTAACCAAACCTGGTTTGGTTGGTTAACGCCAAAACGCTGATTTAAAACATTATCTTGTAAGTATTGCTCCTGTTGTTTGATTCGTGAATGCTTTTTCTGATGAACCTGGCAACGAATGCCTAGCTTGCTCATAATCCTCTTAACTTGCTTTAACGTCACCTGTTCGGTGACGGCCGGGTCTTTTCTGAGATTAGATAATATTTTGGTACTACCAATACTTTGATGATGCTGGTTATACCAATATTGAACCCGTCC
>NZ_JAMSKY010000079.1:0-337 GCF_023806745.1 Lactiplantibacillus sp. B652
CAACTGGTAACTCGCGCCATTGACAGCCAGTTCTTAAAACATAGACAACTGCACAGAACAACTCATAAAGATCATACTTTCGAGGCCTCGTTGAACGCCGTGCAGCTTCTAAGTCGGACGAATGAGTTCAAATTGTTGGCGGGAAATATTGCTTGGGTAGTTCATGACTAATCACCTTTTTTGAACTATCATACCAAATATATTAGATTTTAAACAAGTTCTTACAAGTTGAAATTGCAACACTTACGAGCCAAATGGCCGCCTGATTTAATGCTTTCCAGGGTTCAAATAAGTTATTAATCGCGATTAATGATTTATTTGAGCTGTGGAAGGTAAA